>NZ_JAAMNK010000080.1:0-2423 GCF_011066025.1 Bacillus sp. EKM202B
AGAAGCGTTAACATAACTGCTTCAATTAAAAACTGTAATAAAATTTTACTACGCGTCGCTCCAAGTGCTTTACGTACTCCAATTTCGCGCGTACGTTCTGTTACAGATACGAGCATAATGTTCATAACACCAATACCACCAACGACTAGTGAAATACCAGCGATACCGCCGATGATCATCGTCATAATACCGGTCATCTTTGAAATACCTTCTTGAAGTTCTTTTAAATTCATAACTTCGTATTTACCAGTTGCATCACTCGGTTTACGACTGTTTAAGACATCTGCAGCTTTTTTACCTGCTTTTTCTAAGTTATCTACATTTTTTGCTTGAACAGAAATATTTTGAATTTCATCTTTTCCATACAATGTCGGCCATAATGAAATTGGAATTAATGCTTCTGATGGTCCCATTCCCATAAACTCGTTATCTGATTTGTAGACACCGATAATTTGCATCGGTTGACCCTTCATTTCAATAATTTTACCGACTGGATTGGCATCCTTAAATACCTTTTCCTCCATTTGTTTACTAATCATGACAACGTTATTACCTTGATCCACATCTGATTCTTGTAAAGAACGTCCCTTTAACAACTTTACTTTATTTACTGAAAAATACTCACTGTCTAATCCAGTAATACTCACCATTTCTACTTTATCTTCAATATCAAGTGGTTCCATACTTGAATTTGTTGTTACAACATGTGAGATTTCTGGAATTTTTTTAATTTCAAAAATATCTTCTTCAGTTATTTTCGGTGCTTCTACCATCCCCATACCAAAAGGATCATTCATATCAGCACTATAATGAATCGGAACCGTTTGATTACCTGATCCAACAAATTGAGATTTCAATGCCGCTTCCCCGCCTTGCCCAATCGCAACGACGGTAATAATAGAGCCTACACCGATAATAATCCCAAGCATCGTCAAAGCCGAGCGTAGTTTATGAGCTAAAATAGACGATAAGGCAATTTTCATACTATCTAGTAAACTCATACTGCACACCTTCTATCTTCTGTAACTTTCCCGTCTCGCAGTACAATGCGGCGAGACGAATAAGCCGCTACTTCCTCTTCATGCGTAACCATAACAATTGTCGTACCTTCTGCATTAAGCTTCGTAAAAATATCCATAACTTGCTCACCAGACTTCGTATCTAGCGCACCAGTCGGCTCATCGGCCATAATGAACGTTGGGTTATTCGCAATCGCTCTTGCAATCGCTACACGTTGCTTCTGTCCACCTGATAATTCATTCGGTAAATGATGTACGCGGTCAGCTAATCCAACTTTACCTAACGCCTCTAAGGCACGCTTACGACGTTCTGCTTTCTTCACGCCACCGTATACGAGCGGAAGTTCAACATTTTCCACCGCAGAGAGACGCGGCAGTAAATTAAAATGCTGGAATACAAAGCCGATATATTCATTACGAATTAAAGCGAGCTTTGACTCGTCTGCTGTTAAGATATTCACATCATTCAGCATATATTCGCCTTCTGTTGGACGATCTAAACAACCAATAATGTTCATAAGCGTTGACTTACCGGAACCAGAAGGTCCCATAATCGAAACAAACTCACCACTCTGAATCGTTAAACTAATACCATGCAAAATCGGTACCGCAAGCTTTCCTTGATAATACGTCTTAGCAATATTATTTAGCGTAATCATTTCTCTTTCACTTCCATTCCGTCATACACGTTGTCGGAAGGATTTTTAACCACCTTTTGCCCCACTGTTACGCCTTCAGTAATCTCTGTCCAATCTCCATCAGTAGCACCTTTTTTCACATTTTGTTTACGAAGCTTTCCTTTTTCTTCGATATAAACAAATGCATCATCGTCTTTTTCTACAATGCTCTTACTTGGAACAGCAATCATCGTCTTATTCTCTAAGTTTACTTGTAATGAAACATGGTAACCTGGAGATAAACCGTCTTGGCTATCAAGACTTGCTTTATATGTATATTGGGACATATTTTGAGTTGCCTCACCTACACCACCAGCTTGACCCATCTCTGCACTCGTTGGGAATTCACTTACCTCTGTAATCTTACCTGTCCACTTCTTCTTATTATTTGCTTTCGCAGTTACAGTGAATGTTTGATCCTTTTGGATTTGTGACTTCTGAAGCTCTGTTAAAGTCCCTTGAACTTGGAACGGGTCTTTAGAAGCAACTTGTAAAAATGCCTTCCCTTGTCCACCTAACGCTTGAGATGAACTTTGCGCCGCATCTTTATCTAACTTTTGAACAACACCAGCAAAATTACTATAAATCGTAAGCTCTTTCTGCTTTTTATTTAACTCTTCTTTCTGTAACTTCCCTTTCTCTTTCTCAAGGTCAGTTGTTTTTTGCGCTATTTCTAACTCACTTACTTGCTCTTCCATCGGATCTGTTACTTCTTTCCCAGCTCCGC
>NZ_JAAMNK010000081.1:0-1902 GCF_011066025.1 Bacillus sp. EKM202B
TGTCCGAAGCCAATTCATCTCCCACCTACTCACTTCGCGTTCCTTGAGGAAGGAGTCTTCTTGGCTAAAATGATAAATTATGTCATGTTGAGCCGTAATTTTAGCTGTCGTATGTCCAGTCGTTCCATTTAATAACTTGTCTGCCTCTATAACAGCGATTTTTAGACCCTCATTTATTAAAAGATAGGCAGAAGTAATGCCAGTAATTCCTCCTCCTACAATAATAACATCGACCTGCATGTCATTTTCTAAGGAAGGGTATTCTGGTAATTGAATACTGCTCGTCCAATAAGATTCGGCATTATGGGGTAATATTCCACTGTAATTCTCATTATTGGTCACTATAAATCCTCCATCCAATGTTTTATATTTTTATTATTTCCACTTATTGGAGAGGTAAACTTTGAGCTTAGAAAACAGCAAATTGTGGCTGTATGTATGTTCAATTTAGCCGTAATTTTATTTGAACATTGTTTTTGCTTTTAAATAAAGTTTATTCAAATTGATACTAATAACTTTGATAAATAATCATAGAAAAGAGCGTGTTTTGACAAAAAGGTTAATCAAAACACGCTCTTAATATTTTTAGTTGGTTGATTCTTTTATAAAAAAGTTTAATCCTTTTCTACTTATATTGCTCCACTATCAGATTCTTTTCTTTAATAAGTCTACAAGTCATTGTGGAGAATTCAAGTACTTACAAAGAATATTTAGCTAACTGTTCACCCCAAGCTGATAACTCTGTTTCAATAAATCCTGCTTTTTTATATGCAAATTTAGCTGTAAGGTTTTCAGGAGCATATCCAATCATTATTAAAGAAATGTTTGCGTAATTATTTCGTCTTATCTCATCAATAACCAGATATATAGCTTGTTTACCTATACCTTTCCCTTGAAATTTTTTATCAATCATAAGTCTATAAATCCAATAATTATTATCATCAGAATCTATCCCAAACATAGTAAATCCTATCATTTTTTCATCAAGATAAATACCTTTTGCATAGAAGTTATCTAGAAATTGAACTTCTGCGATAGAATAAAGGTTGGATGCAATAAATGTTTGTTGTTCTTCTTTAACAGACAGTCTAATTGCTTTTTCCCAATTACTTTTGTCAATAGCCTTTAAATAAATTTTCTTCAATCTGATACTCTCCTTCTAATATTGAAGAGGAACCACGTAGTTTATGGGCTAGTGAAACGTTATCCTCTTGTTTTTTTGCCCAATCAGATAGAAATATTTTCTCATCGACAACACCCCCTTAAAGGTATACTTAAAAACACGTTATTATATTCAATATAATTATAATCTTTCCCTATATTTTATTGAAGATTTGATTATTCATACTAAATCTCACTGTTAACTTAATAAGTGTTATTCAAGTGAACCAACTGCCACTTAGTAGCTCTTACGAGCTTACTTGATTAGTCGTTACTTTTGATAGCTAACAGTCATACAAATCATAAAATAAGAATTGATGACTTTCCTGTTCGAGGAGATAGGAAAGAGGTATGGGATATGATTGACTTTGAAAATTGGTTAGGGGAAAGTAGAAATAATGGAATATCTTTTACTCTTTTTTAAATCACCAATTGGAACAGATGAGAATGCCCTTGATTAACAAAATCATACATTATTGGAATATGTGAAGAATTTCGAAGACAATGTGTAGTATTCTCGGTAACTTTAGAGTTGAAAATATATGAATGTAGTATTCGGGCTAGATATCAGTATTAATATCCGAAATAGAGAATTAAATAGAAAGATTTAGTTAGAAAGTGATTTCAATGCACTTTATTTAATATAAAATGACCCCCGCTAATAGTGCAGTGATCCCTGTCAAGTAGACAGGACTTAAAAAACACAATTAAACAACCTGCGTTCGATATTGATATGGACTC
>NZ_JAAMNK010000083.1:0-1455 GCF_011066025.1 Bacillus sp. EKM202B
TGAACTGAACCCAAAAAATTAGACAAATATATTAAGCAGCTACTAAGGATTGAACTCTGTATTGCACAGGGGACAATCCTTTTAGTTTTGTTTTAATTCTTTTGTGATTGTAGTAATGAATATAAGTTTCTAGTTCTTGCTTAAATTGTTCCATACTTTCAAACTCTTTAAGATAAAGTAATTCAGACTTTAATAAGCCAAAGAAATTTTCCATGACTGCATTATCTAAGCAATTTCCCTTACGGGACATACTTTGGATAACGTTATGTTTTTTAAGCGACTGATGATATTGTCGCATTTGATAATGCCAACCTTGATCCGAGTGTAAAATAGGAGTTTCCTTATCATTCAAACGTTGAAACGCCTTATTCAACATTTTAGAAACAAGGGAATAGGCAGGTCTATGTTCTATATTGTAAGCTATAATTTCTCCGTTATATAAGTCTAAAATGGGTGATAGATATAGTTTTTTACCATGTAAGTGGAACTCCGTCACATCTGTTACCCATTTTTCATTTGGTTTTGATGCGTGAAAATTACGTTTTAAAATATTAGGAGCGAATTTCCCGACAGTCCCTTTATATGAACGATATTTTTTTAATCGAACAAGACATTTTAATCCCAGGATATTCATTAAACGTCGAACGGTTTTATGATTTAATGCATGGCCTCGATTACGTAATTCCAATGTAATACGACGATAACCATACCTCCCAAAATTCTCACTAAAGATCTCTTTAATTAATTCTTTAACTTTCTTATATTTATCTGGACGTTTCGCTTGTTTCATCCAGTAATAGTACGTACTACGAGCGATATTAGCGACTTTCACAAGGTCAACGACCTTGTATTTATGCCTTAATTCATAAATCAATTGCGCTTTGTCTTGGTCTGTGATGTTTTCTTCTTTTGAACTAAGGCATTCAACTTTTTTAAATAGTCATTTTCCATACGCAGACGTTCATTCTCTGCTTGTAGCGCTTCTATAGAACCTTCAAGAGATACTTCGTTTTGTTTTAAATGTTGTAGCTTAGCTTTTTCTTTGGCCATGGTTAGACGCCCCTTTTTCTTTGATTTTAGGGCATCTAATCCTTCTGTTTCATATGCTACTTTCCATTTTCGGAGTGTTTCGCAAGAAGGAATATTAAAAAAAGCAGCTGTTTCTCTCAGAGATGTCCCATTTTCATTCATATAATGAATTACATCTAGTTTATACTCGAGAGAGTAAGTTGTATAGCGTTTTTCAAACGCCTTTTCCCCTGAAAATTCAAACCGTTTAATCCATTGATAAAGTTCTCTAGGATGAACCCCTATAGAATTAGCAATGGTTTTTCCGCCTTCCGTACCTTCTAGATATCGTTTTACTGCTTGTATTTTATCTTTTGAAGAAAATTTAGCCATAAAAAATGCACCTCCAATTGTTAATTATGTGTCTAACAATTGGGGTGCACTTCA
>NZ_JAAMNK010000084.1:0-1317 GCF_011066025.1 Bacillus sp. EKM202B
TGGTCTTATCCCTGTCAAGTAGACAGTATTAAAAAGACTAAGCAGCCATCGAGATTCGATATTCTATCGGAGCTCGATGGTTGAGTCGTTTTTGGAAACGTTTATAGTTATAAAAGTAAATATATTCTTCAATTGCTTGTATTAAATCCGCTTCTGTTTTAAAATGATTCAAATACAACATCTCCGATTTAAAATGGGAGAAAAATGACTCGATACAGGCATTATCATGGCAGTTTCCTTTGCGAGAGTGGCTGCCAATGATACCTAAATCTAAAAGTCGTTTGTTGTAGGCATGAGATGTGTACTGGAACCCCTGATCTGAATGGAGAATGGTTCCACGCACATCTCTTTTTTGTGCCAACAGTTCAATTGTATCTAATACAAGTTCATTATCATTACGCTTGGATATTTTCCAAGAAACAACTTCGTTATTATAAATATCTTGTACAACAGAAAGATAGCGGAAGCCCTCTTGAAATCGTAGGTAGGTAATGTCTGTAACAAGCGCTTCATTTTGTTGGCGATCTTTGAATTCACGGTTTAAAACATTTGGAAAAGTATTAGAATAATTCCCTTTAAAGAAGCGACGCTTCTTCCGAATAATAGACTGAATGTTAAGCTCACTCATTAATCGATATACCTTTTTGTGATTTATAAAATAACCCTCTTCTTCTAAAGCAATTTTCATACGTGGATAACCATATTCTTTGTGCTTTAGGTGAATAGATTGAATTACCTTTTTTAATCGTTTATCGGATTCTAGTCGTATGTTGTTCATACTTTTTGTATGAATCCACTTATAGTAACTTGAGCGATGTACACCCGCAAAATTAGTAAGCCATATAACGGGATATTTTCTCTTTAGTAATTCAATGATATGATATCGTTCTTTATATTTTAGTACGCCCCCATTTACAGATTTGGATACTGCTTTTTTAAATATTCAACCTGAGCCTTATAGTAATCACGCTCTTCTTCAACAGTTTTAAAATGAATCCGTTTACCTTTTAAAGGGTTCGGTATACCTTTCATTTTATTATTTTCCCCACGAGTATCTGTAATTTCACCACATTCTTTATATTTTTTCACCCAATTTTTAAGTTGTGTAGAGCTTCTAATCTGATATTTCTCCGCTATCATATCGTAGCTTCCTTCACCGTTTAAATAACTTTGAACAGCTGATAACTTTATCTCATTTGAGTATGTATTAAATGTTGTACCTTTTTTGGCCATGAAAAATCCCCTCCAAGTAATAGTGTAACATCCATGTGTATACATGGTCTTTTTCACACTGTCTACCTAAAGGGGATAATATCA
>NZ_JAAMNK010000085.1:0-1303 GCF_011066025.1 Bacillus sp. EKM202B
TATTGATATGATCCCCTCATAGTAGACAGTAGAAAGAAAGCACATTAATCTGTTTACGTATGGGGGGATTTTGTATGGGGAAAATCAAAAAAACTTATGATGTCTTTTTTAAGAAAAAAGCAGTAGATCTATATTTAAAAGAAGGAATGGCATATAAAAAAGTGGCAAAAAAATTAGGGATTGACCATACAATGGTTATGCGTTGGGTAAGGTATTTTAATGCTGAAGGGATTAAAGGGTTAGAGGAGAAACGAGGAAAATCAAGAAAAAAGTGTAGAAAAAATTCTA
Organism: Bacillus sp. EKM202B; assembly: GCF_011066025.1. Classification (NCBI taxonomy): domain Bacteria; kingdom Bacillati; phylum Bacillota; class Bacilli; order Caryophanales; family Bacillaceae; genus Bacillus; species Bacillus sp. EKM202B. Next base: position 289 of record NZ_JAAMNK010000085.1, read on the forward strand.
AAGAATCGCTAGAGACTGTAGAGAATAAAATAAAACGTTTAGAAGCTGAGAATGAAATGTTAAAAAAGCTCTTAAAAATGTGAAAGGAGGAATGACAGCTGTATCCAAAAGTGCAAAATTTGAAGTTATTCAAGAACTCTTTGAAAAGGGTTATACAATTACGTTATTATGTGATATTGCTAAAGTATCAAGGAGTGGCTATTACAAATGGTTAAAACGACAGACGTTTCTCTCCGAGAAACAATTAGAAGATACCGCCATTAAGGCAAAGATATTAGAATGCTATAAAAAATTAAAAGGAATTTATGGATACAGAAGAATACAAGTATGGCTTAAACTTACTTATAATTTGCATTTTAACCATAAACGTATACAGCGGTTAATGAAAGAATTGGGAATTCAATCAAGCATTCGAAAGAAACGCCCATATTACGGAAAAAAAGAAGCTTATGTGATTTCACAGAACTATCTCAATAGAGACTTTTATGCTATAGCACCAAATCAAAAATGGGTAACGGATATTACTTATCTAAATTTTAATGGTCAAAAATTATATTTATCCGTAATTAAAGATTTGTTTAACAATGAAATTGTTGCTTACAACATAAGTTGTAGAAATGATCTTGAACTTGTAATAGATACTCTCGAAAAAGCTAGAAAAAAACGGAACTTGAAAGGAATCCTTTTGCATAGTGATCAAGGTTCTCAGTACAGGTCTAATCAATATCATCTACTACTAAAGAAATATCAAATACAAGCTAGTATGTCTCGCAAAGGAAATTGCTTAGATAACGCATGTATAGAGAGTTTTTTTAGTCACTTTAAAGCAGAATGCTTTTATTTATATTCTTTCAAAACGGTTGATGAAGTTAAGGAGGCCGTACATCAATATATTTATTTTTATAATCATCAAAGATTCCAAAAAAAATTAAACAACCTGAGTCCATATCAATATCGAACGCAGGTTGTTTAATTGTGTTTTTTAAGTCCTGTCTACTTGACAGGGATCACTGCA
>NZ_JAAMNK010000086.1:0-1161 GCF_011066025.1 Bacillus sp. EKM202B
CCTTACACATAACCTTTAGAAAAAAGAAACACTCTCTACTATAATTGACGTTGTATGAGCTTAGCTTGATAGCGATGTGGGCGGTACCCCTAAATAACTATGTAGAAATGAGTACTGTATTATACAGTATTCATTTCTTTTAGTTCGCCTTTAATTATAATTAAAATAGTCAATATCGTTTACTAATTCCAATTCAAATAAGCAATTAAATTTCCACTACTCTATTGATAGATTTTTCAAATGAAACAATATCCACATTAATTCTTTATATAGATATGAGAGTATTAGTTCCATTTTACTATGCATTTTGTGTAGTAATGTATTTATATTATGTTTTAGAGTTGTGACTTTGACTTAATTTATCATTTTAGCCAAGAAGACTCCTTCCTCAAGGAACGCGAAGTGAGTAGGTAGGAGATGAATTGGCTTCGGACAAGAGATGGCAGGAAGCCATCTTAATTGTTCGACATACATAAACTGTTACTTCACTATCTATCGAATGTATGTTTGTTATATAATAGACACATGCCGAAATGGAGGTGAAATGAATGATGATTAATAAAGCATATAAATTTCGTATCTATCCAAATCAAGCACAAGCGATCCTAATCAAAAAAACGATTGGCTGCTCTCGTTTTGTATTCAATCACTTCCTATCTCTATGGGATAATGCATACAGAGAAACAGGAAAAGGTTTGACATATGGTATATGCTCTGCCAAACTTCCTGCTATGAAGAAAGAGTTTGTTTGGCTCAAAGATGTGGATAGTATTGCGATTCAGTCGTCTGTTCGCAACCTTGCGGATGCTTATATACGCTTTTTCAAAAAACAAACTAGTGCCCCGCGTTTCAAATCTAAGAAAAACAACGTACAATCTTACACCACAAAACAAACAAATGAAAACATTGCCATTGTAGGAAAAAAGATAAAGCTGCCGAAACTAGGTCTTGTTCGATTTGCCAAGAGTCGCGAAGTAAAGGGACGTATTGTAAATGCTACGGTTAGAAGGAACCTTTCTGGCAGATACTTTGTGTCCTTGTTAGTTGAAACAGAAGTGCAAGAACTTCCAAAAACCCAATCTTACATTGGAATGGATGTGGGACTAAAAGATTTCGCCATTTTGTCAGATGGAACAACCTATAAAAATCCGAAGTTTTTTC
>NZ_JAAMNK010000087.1:0-950 GCF_011066025.1 Bacillus sp. EKM202B
AGTTTTTTAACCTTAGCATCTTTGTTTATATTTCGTTCTTTCATACCATTAGAAGCTACAAAAAGCTCTTTTAAACCAACATCCACACCAATCGACTCATGGGTTAGTTCTTGGAATTCAAAGGATTCTTCAAACCCTACACAAATCCACCAGTGACGACCATCAAAGGTAACTCTTGGATTTGATGTTTTTTTGTTCCTTGGTAGTTGTTGGCTTGTTTTCACTTCTCCAATAGACTGAATATGAATTACTTTTTTTCCTATAATCAGTCTTTCATAATTGGCATAAAATCCCTGGGTTAAATCTTTTTTAGATTTATAAGAAGTGTGAAAACCATTTTTGTACTTTTTGAACGAATTTTTCCTCGCCGTATCAAAATCTTTTGAAGCCTGTTTAGGAACTTGTGCGTTGATGTCATTTAACCACTCATATCTCTTTCGCTTCTTGATCTTTGTAAATCGTTTCTGTAAAGCTAACTGTGAAACAGATTTTCCAAATAGCTTATAGTATCTATCACTCATTCTTTTACAATAGTTATAAGCGAATCTTGCAGCGCCAGCATGGTTTCTAAGCACTTTTTCTTGTTCAGGCGTTGGAATTAGTCTGACTTTCTTCGCCAATATCATCAGAAGCCTACTCCTTTACTGTGCGATTATTCGGACACTCACCTTTTAGATACTGAAAGATGGATTCCTCTGAATAGTAGCGTGTTCCACCAGCATTCTCGTAAGACTACTCGGATGCAAACCTGTTAATTCTGATACTTGACTAACTCGTAAAAATTTCATTATTATTCTTACCTCATTGAACCTACAATAGTACGTATGTTCGATATATTCAATGAGGTTTGATAGATTTAATTAAATTTATCTCGTTCAACTAAGGGCGCAATTCCTTAGCCAGTTCTCTTATGAACTTCTCATGTTTTCACATGAGCGCAGACTATATGT
>NZ_JAAMNK010000088.1:0-875 GCF_011066025.1 Bacillus sp. EKM202B
ACATGTGGCTCAAATTAAAACTTGGATGAAATGGTATCGTGAAGGCGAAACCTATCGGTTTGAACAATCTATTGGAAGACAATCTGCACATGGAAAAGGCTTAAAAAGGTTAACAGAACTTGAACAAAAAGAATTAGAAATACGTTATTTAAAGGCAAAGATTATATTGCTGGAAAAGTGCCAAGAAATCTTAAGGAGGTGGGAGGAAAAGAAGAAATAATGAAAATGATAAATGAATGGCAATCAATTTTTACAATTGCAGAACTGTGTTCCATATTTAATATTTCACGTGCTACTTATTATCGTTGGAAAAAGCAGGAGAAAACAGTAACTAATCATGAAGAAAAAACCGTAATAGAAATATGTCAACATCATAAATATCGGTACGGATATCGTCGGGTTACAGCTTGTCTACGTGATCAATTTAACATCGTAATGAATCATAAAAAAGTATTACGTATCATGAGAAAATACAACGTATTATCTCGGGTTAGAAAAAAGAAAAAGATATTTGTGCTCGGTCATGAACCAGTGGTAGCTAAAAATAGAATACAACGGAGATTTAAAGCTACCAAGCCTAATGAAAAATGGTTCACTGATATCACGTATTTGATGTTCGGCAATAAGACTCTTTATTTTTCATCTATTATAGATGGGTTTAACAATGAAATTGTAAGTTATAAAATAGCTGAGACACAGGATGTTTCTCTTGTATTAGATACTCTAAAAGAGGCTTTAAGAAAGCGAAATGTGATTGATACGATTTTACATTCGGATCAAGGAAAGGTGTATACATCAAAACAATTTCAAACATATGCCAAAGAAAAAGGCATTATCACAAGCATGTCTCGTACAGGAAACTGCCATGATAATGC
>NZ_JAAMNK010000089.1:0-707 GCF_011066025.1 Bacillus sp. EKM202B
AATCGTTTTTTTGATTAGGATCGCTTGTGCTTGATTTGGATAGATACGAAATTTATATGCTTTATTAATCATCATTCCTTTTACCTCCATTTCGGCATGTGTCTATTATACAACAAACATATATTCGATAGATAGTGAAGTGACAGTTTATGTATGTCGAACAATTAAGATGGCTTTCTGCCATCTCTTGTCCGAAGCCAATTCATCTCCCACCTACTCACTTCGCATTCCTTGAGGAAGGAGTCTTCTTGGCTAAAATGATAAAAAAGACACCCAAAGGTGCCTTACTCCTACTTGAATCACGTTCACTTAGTATAAATTTATCCGTATTATCCCTTTGTTAAGCGTGTAAACACATCCTATAAAACAGAATCGTCTATATAAGCCAGATTGTTAGTTCACAATATACAAGAGATTTGAGATCAGTATTAAAGTGACGCCACATATTTTATAATGGTCGATATGTTACGTCGTTCAAAAGAATCTGCTTTATAGAACGTGTCCACGCTTTATAGTTTACTACATATAATATTTATCTGGTGTAATTTTTAAAAATATGTATAATTGCATAAGGGTTATGAGAAAAAGAGAGTATATTTTGGTATTGTGAAATAAACATAAAGCCCACCTACTAAATGAAGTGCACCCCAATTGTTAGACACATAATTAACAATTGGAGGTGCATTTTTTATGGCTAAATTTTCTTC
>NZ_JAAMNK010000009.1:0-45329 GCF_011066025.1 Bacillus sp. EKM202B
TTTGAAGAAAATTTAGCCATAAAAAATGCACCTCCAATTGTTAATTATGTGTCTAACAATTGGGGTGCACTTCAAAAAGACAGTCTTTTACACTTCAATATTTCGTAACATCGTATAAATATCGTTATTCACTTTACCAAATGATTTAATGTTATTTTGAATGTTAGATAATAAAACAACATATACACTACCATTTTTACTAAAACCATTTAAACAATTCCAACCTGGCATTACACCATGATTTGAATAGCTTCCTGGATCTACATACCAGCCAAATCCGTAATCTTTTTTCACAGCAGTAAACATTTGATTATAACTCTCTTTTGAAATTAATTTTCCAGAGAAGAGTGCTTCATTAAATAAATATAAATCATGTGCGCTCGTATATATATCACCACAACCATATAGTTGTGACATGCTCGGAATATTAGGTGTTGTCATATTGTTATTCACTATTTTATAACCCGTTGATGGGAATCTTGTTTGTTCCAACGCTGTACCAAAACCAGAATGTTTCATACCCGCGGTCGCAAAAATATGCTGTTTTATATATTCTTCGAGCGACTGTCCACTTACCTTCTCAGCAATGTAAGCAAGTATAGAATAGTTTGAATCAGAATACTTCCATTTCTCTCCCGGACTCCCAATACGCTTTTGCTTTCCTATTCGTTTGATCAATTCTTCATGAGAAATATCCTCTGTCCCCTGCTCATACTCTGGAATTCCTGATGTATGTGTTAATAGATGTTTTAACTGTATGCTATTACCTTGAGGAAAGTCTGGAATATACTTTGTAACTGTATCCTCTACTTGTAACTTATTTTGATCTTTTAATTGCATAATAGCAGTCGCTACAAACGCTTTTGAAATAGAACCAATATAAAAGGTCGTCTCTGAATTATTCGGCACTTGATTCTCTTTATTAGCCATGCCGTATCCTTTATTCACAAGAACTTTCCCATTCTTCACAATAACAGCTGTTCCACTAAATCCCATGCTCTGTAAATATTGATCCAATTGAGCATTTTCATTAATTTCTTGAGGTGGTCCCTCAGCAGGCTTCTCCACAGCTTGCGCTTGCTTCACTTGTTCTTCCTGCTCTTTTTGTTTTTGTGCTTCTTGCTTCTTTTTTTCTTCTTCTTTCTTTTTTAGCTCTTCTTGTTTTTTCATTTCTGCTGCCGCTTTTAAAGTTTCCTCTTTCTTATTAAGCGCAACAATTTTTGTATACATGAAATATACAAGTGATAATAGTAAGACGAGAATGATTGTTCTTTTTATGTATACAATCGGCCGACGTGCTTTCCCATTCGCATTATTTTTTTCCTGATCCATGATTGCCTTTTTCCCCTTATTTACCGATAATTTACTTTTAATTTCCACCTATATTTTGGATAATCTATTCTATAACATCACTACTTTATCACGCACTGTACATATAACCAACCTATATGTACAAAAAAGAAAAAGAAAATTTACAAAAGTAAGATTCCCGTTAAATTTTTAACATAAAAAAAGAGGATATCCTCTAAAAACTGATATTATCAGTCTTTTTGGATATCCTCTTATTTAATTATTTATACGTGTTTTTTCATATCATCGGCAACAGATTCAACATTTGTACCTACGATAACTTGTACACTTGTGTTACTTAATTTCATAACACCTTTCGCACCCGCACGTTTTAATGCAGCTTCGTTTACTTGACTAGCATCTTTCACTTGTAAGCGTAGACGTGTTGCACAGTTATCAATAACTGTTAAGTTGTCTTTTCCACCTAAAGCTGCTACGTAAGTTTCACCAATTGAACCTGCAACTGGTGCATCACCCTCTTCAACTAACTCATCGTCATCTTCACGACCAGGAGTTTTCAAGTCAAACTTCTTAATTAAGAAGTAGAATACTACAAAGTAAATTACTGCGTAAATTAAACCGATTCCCGCTAGCAATACTGGTTTCGTTGCAATACCAAAGTTTAAGAAGTAATCAATTGCACCGGCACTAAATGTGAAACCATCGTGAATGCCAAGTGATGTTGTTACGAATAAAGAAATACCTGTTAACACGGCATGAATACCATATAATACTGGTGATAGGAACATGAATGAGAATTCAATCGGTTCTGTAATACCAGTTAAGAATGAAGTCAATGCTAGGCCACCTAACATACCTGTAACCATTTTACGTTTTTCTGGTTTAGCAGCTGCAATCATTGCGAAACATGCTGCTGGTAAACCGAACATCATAACTGGGAAGAAACCAGTCATAAACATACCTGCTGTTTTATCCCCTGCAAGGAAGCGAGCAATATCACCATTTACAACGTTACCTGCTGCATTTGTAAAGTCACCAAATACGAACCAGAAGTATGTGTTCATTACATGGTGTAAGCCAATTGGAATTAATAGACGGTTTAATAAACCAAATAGACCTGAACCAACTGCACCTAAATTAACAATTCCATGAGCCAATGCATCGATGCCATTTTGAATTGCTGGCCAAATTTGTGCGAATAGAATTCCTAATATTAGCATCACAACCGATGTAACAATCGGAACGAAACGTTTTCCAGCAAAGAAACCTAACCATTCTGGAAGTTTAATCTTATGGAATTTATTATAAAGGAATCCTGCTATAACGCCGACAATAATACCACCTAAAACTTTCATATCCACTTTAGTCGATAATTCGGCGGCCTTAGATACTTGTGTCATTGTATCTGCCAGCTTAGCTGGATCTATATTTGCGCTATTACCTATTAAATCTTGAACTTTACCTAATTTATCTTGTAATTCTACAGTAGAATATCCCTTACTAAGTGCATCAATACTGTTTTTCATAACCAGATAACCAATTGCACCTGCAAGACCTGCTGCACCACTACCATCAACTGAAAGACCGATTGCAATACCAATTGCAAAAATAAGTGCTAAATTATCAAAAACCGCTGCGCCGGCCTGTGCCATAACAGGAATATCAAATACATCTGGTTGCCCTAAACGAAGCAATAATCCTGCTGCTGGTAGTACGGCAATTGGAAGCATTAGCGCTTTACCAATACGTTGTAAAAACTGCAACATTTTAATTCCCCCTATCAAATTTATGAAATCGTTATCATTATAAGTACGCTTTAGAAAACGCTTTCTATTTACATAACCATAATAACATATAGTTGTATAGATGTGTAGTTTTTATTTCCGAACTTTTTATGGATAAGTTTTCTATTTCCAAACTGTTATATAAAAGGGGAATTCTCCTCTTTTATTACAGAATAATCTAAACTAAAGACCCACTATAGAACATGTAACTTTCGTTTTATCATTCCACTTTTTCATGTTATTATTTATTTCCGAGCATATCGGGAAAAGTAAACTTAGTTAATTCGAAATAGGAGCGGTGGTACTATGCAGTGCATTGAAACAAACAACTTACAACAGTTGTTAGAACAAGTAAAACCATATACGAAAAAAGGAAAACTTGCTACTTATATCCCCGAACTAGGAAATGCAAATCCAGACGATTTAGGGATTGCCATTTTCCATAAAGAAACAGAATATATCCATGCTGGTAACTCACAGACATTATTTACTCTTCAAAGTATTTCCAAAGTAATTACACTTGCACTTGCACTTTTAGATCGCGGTGAAGAATATGTATTTTCTAAAGTTGGAATGGAACCAACTGGTGACCCATTCAATTCTATTATTAAGTTAGAAACGACAAGCCCATCTAAACCTCTTAATCCAATGATTAATGCGGGAGCATTAGCTATCACAAGCATGTTAGCAGGACAAGATAACGAAGAAAAAATGGAGCGTATCCTTCATTTTGTACGGGAAATAACAGATAATCCTACTATTAATTATTCTTCTAAAGTTGCCAATTCAGAATTAGAGACGGCTTACTTAAATCGTTCACTTTGTTACTATATGAAACAAAATGGAATTATCGATTGTGACATTGAGGAACTTATGGATTTATACACTCGTCAATGTGCAGTTGAAGTAAACTGTATTGATTTAGCACGTATTGGCTTAATTTTTGCAATGGACGGATATGATCCATATAAGAAAAAACAAATTATCCCTAAACATATTACGAAAATCTGTAAAACATTTATGGTTACATGCGGTATGTATAACGAATCTGGTGAATTTGCAATTCGTGTTGGTATCCCTGCAAAAAGCGGTGTAGCTGGTGGTATTTTCGGTTGCGTAAAAGGCGAGATGGGTATCGGCATTTTCGGGCCAGCTTTAGATGCAAACGGAAATAGTATCGCTGGTTTTAAAATTCTTGAACTTCTTTCTGCTCAAGAAGGTTGGAGCATTTTTTAATTGGGCGGTATCCTGCTAATATAGCAGGATTTTTTTACGGAAAATTCATTGTTACTGGTCATCAATATCCTTACAAAAACAGTACTGAAAGTTTCTCTTTATTATGCATATTTGCTCCCCCCTCCTGAATAGTATAGTACAACCTAGCGCTATATGTGGAGGTGTAAAAGATGAAACTAATATTTCAAATGGCGAAACAACCTGTTCTTGAAAAAACAATTGTTCTTTTTATATTGAGTATTGTAGAAAGCTTAAAGCTAAAAGTTGTTTCACTCGACGAAGCTCACCGATACATATTCAATTTAGAAGTACTTGAACTATTAATGGATCGAAACATCGATGATCAAGTACTAGAGCTTATACATTTCGGAATGGGACTCGAAGATATTCATCATGTACTCCCTGAAGAACTTGAGCATAGTATTGAGGAACTAAAATGGCTTTGTATCCAAGTTTTAAGTGAATATAGTATGCACGAGGAATCGGAACAATTAATTGAAGATATACGCTAAGAAGCACCTTTGTAGGTGCTTTTTATGTTTATTAAGAAATAAATATCCGATGTCGATATATGAAATTTATTCAAGTATTTCCGAGGAAATGCTCGAACATTGCCTTTCTATGTTTACAACAACTGATCTATCCCAATAAGAATTAATAATACGCCTGCAATTACCGTCGCCCATTTCCCTAAGTATTCCGCTAAAAATCGTTTTCCTATATATGAAAAGCCACTAATACAAATGAAACTAAACACCCCAGAAATACATGCCGTAAGCCACAGATTCAAATTTGTTACTCCAGCATCAAACCCACCTGCAATATTATTAATAGATAATGCCACCCCTAAAACAAGAGCCTCAGAAAAACTAATTGTTTTCGATCCATCAAAATCTGCTTTTTCTGGATCACGTAAAATCCCCAAAAGTACACTACCATCTTTAGATTCTATGGTGTCCTTTTTACTCAAGAAAGGCTGACATAAAATAAACACTCCGATTATCCCTAAAACAATTGCTCCAATCAGGTTTGCTGTAAACTCTGAAATAAATAATGCGATCCAATTCCCCAAAAAACCAGCTAATAAAGTAAATAAAAAACCAAAAAATGCGATGATAAAATTGTTAAACCACGAAATACGAATTTTACGAATGCCATATGCAATCCCAACACCTGCATTATCTAAATTAGAAGCAATTCCGATTAAAAGAATTGAAAATATACCTGCCGTACTCATAAACAGTCACCCCTTTTTCTCACTTCTCAATGCATATTATGAAAATGTTGAGCAACTGTGCCTGTCTGTTTCATATACTTGTAATAAATGCTCAACATTTTTTCAACAATAAAAAGGGGTGCCTTCACTATGCCTAAAGAAAACCCAAACGATCGTCTTGGTAAATTAATCAAAAAGCTTTTAAAAGAACGTGCCTTATCCATGCGCCAACTAGGAATACTTACAAATATTGATCCAGCAACAATCTCAAGAATTATGAATGGTAAACAACAACCAAAACAAAAACATCTACAAAAATTTGCAGAATGTCTGCAAGTTCCGCCTCAATTGTTATTTGATGAAATGTATCCTAATTCTCCTCACATAAATAAAGAAAAGACGGATATGTATACATCTCTTGATACAATTCAGCAAACTTTACAATCCTCTAACTTATTCGACTTCGATTACACAACAACTCGCGTAAAACAAGAACTTGAAACTTATGAACGCTATGCTCAAACAACAGAAGGTGAAAAACGTATTCATGAAAGTTTTTCAAGCAAGTTAGAACAGATTGATAGTGCAGGCCCTTTCATTGAACAATTAACAGATATGTATCAACAATTTTGTAATGAAACCATTTCAAAAGAAGAACGTGCAATTCTTGGGGGTGCATTACTGTATTTCATTTTATCGACAGACATTATCCCCGACTATCTCTTTCCAATTGGCTATTTAGATGATGCAATTGCTGTTGAATTAGCAAAAGAGAAATTAATTGAACTAAAACGAAAGACATAGAAAAATAAAGTAAAACTTTAATCAGTAGGGGTTTTGTTCATCCCCCACTGATTATTAGCCTTCACCAATCGGGTTTTTATGGGCCGTTGATCTCCCACCTAACTTCTTTGCTTTCCCTGAATTTTGAGGTGGGGGGCTTACCGCCCGGCGAATAGCGGGATAAAAAACTATTTCAGCTGTTGTTTAAGTTCAACTCTGAAATAGTTCACTAAAAAATCGTACAAGTTGCAGACCCGTACGATTTCAATATACAAATCTATTTTTTCGTATGACACCATTCATATATGAACGCCGTTATTACTTTTGTAAATTCAATTAACTGTTCAACTTCAACTTTCTCATTTACAGAATGGGCCTCTTCTAGTGTACCTGGCCCATAAATAATGGCGGGGATATGAAATTCACTAAACCACCCACCATCCGTTACTGTTGCAGACATATCTAAAATTGCATTTTTAGATAAAATAGATTCATGTACCGCACTAAGAGTTTTTACAGCTACATGTTCACTATCTACTTCTAAAGAAGGAAAAATTTCACCACGATCCACAATCATCGACTCTCCGCCCCACTTAAATTGCGGTGGATTTTCACTTAACCATGGATCAGCAGCTGCTACTTTTCTTATATACGCTTCTATTTCTTCTATTATTTGTTCATGCGTTTCGTTTGGATAGAAGTGTACTGTTATCCACAATCGGCACTCATCAGCAATAAACGCCGCATGCCGGCCACCTTCAATAACAGCTGGATTAATTGTTGTTGTTCCCGATGGATAGCCTTCATACGTTTTCATGACTGCCCAGTGGCGCTCCAGTTCTTGTAAGCTTTGCACAATTTTCATCATTTTTTCAATTGCACTCGCTCCAAATAGACGTCCTCCGGCATGAATCATTTGTCTACGTGTTGCATCATGAAACGTTCGCGGGCTTTTCACAGTAATCCATCCAGTAATTACGCCCCCCTGTCCTTGCATATGTAAATTGCTCGTATCCACTACGACTGCAAAATCAGCATCATAACCACGTTTACAACATTGAAGTGTTCCTGCTTCTCCTACTTCTTCTCCAATTACTGATTGAAATATTAGATCACCCGGCAATTCAATTCCCGCTTCTTCTAAAAGCTGAATAGCAAATAAGGATCCAGCTAATCCACCTTTCATATCTGCCGCGCCTCTTCCAACTAACCAGTCGTCTTTTATAAACGGCTCAAACGGATTTGTTTCCCATGCCTCATCTATCGACACTTCAGCTACATCCATATGTCCATTAATAATAAGACTTTTATATGTCCCGCTTTCCGTCCCTTTTTTTACACCAACAACGTTCGGGTCATTCGGATATACATCCCATTTATCAATACTAAAATTTCGTTTTCTTAGAAAATCTGCAACAAATTCTTGTGCTTCATTTGTATTTCTCGCTGGTGGCGCTGGTGTTTCAAAACGAATTAATGTTTTTGTAAGTTCGAGCAATTCCTCTTTCCTTGAATCTATTTGTTTTAACAACTGCGAAATTTCTGGATTCATCGCTAATTCCCCTTTGCATACGTAGTATGTTTCCAGCTTTATTTTCACAAAAAAAGAGACTGTTTACAATTTTACAGTCTCTAAATGACTCACTATTATAAAGTGAAACTATAATCAGTGGGGAGGTTCATCCCCCACTGATTGTTAGCCTTCACCAATCGGGCGTTTACGGGCAGTTTATCTCCAGCCGAATTTTGAAGTGGAGTTTTACTGCCCGTTAATGCGGGGTAAACTTTCTAATTCAGTTGTGTTTGTCTTTTCAATATGTTCTACGCTACTTCTCTTATTTCTGGTAGCGCGATAAAACAGTAAACAAACAATCATAAATGGAATACCACAATATAAAGCCATTCTTTGTTCAGGAATAAAAGCCATGCCAACAATTACTGTTAAATTTAATACTAACGCAAGAAGTGGAACAAATGGATACAATGGTGTTTTAAATTTCAAATCCTTAATATCTCCGCCCTGCTTTACGTATGTCCTTCTAGCTAATAAGTTAGATAAAGCAATCGATGCCCAAACTAATATTGCTCCGAACCCTGCAATTGAAAGAAGCCATAAATAAACTGTATCTTCCGCATAAATACCTGATAATAATGAGAGGCATCCTACAATCGTGCTTACAATCAACGCATAAATAGGAACACCGTTTTTAGATAACTTACCAAAAATCGGGCTAATCATTCCTTGATTAGACATAGACCATAGCATACGGGAAGTTGCATATAATCCTGAATTCGCAACCGATAATACCGCTGTAATAATAACAAAATTTATAATATCAGCCGCATAAGGAATACCAATTTTATCAAATACGACTACAAATGGACTTTCTATCACGCCTGCTTGCTGCCAAGGAAATAGTCCTGCAAGAATAAAAATAGATAGTACAAAGAAAACGAGTATGCGCCAAACTGTATTATTAATTGCCTTCGGGATCGTTTTCTCTGGATTTTCACTCTCACCAGCTGCAATTCCAACTAGTTCTGTTCCTTGGAAAGCAAAATTAACTGCAATCATTGTAATTAAAATTGCTGATAATCCATTTGGAAACAACCCTCCATAATCAGTAAAACTAGAAAACATCGGTGCTGGTTCGTTTCCTTTCATATCTAGAAACCCGAACATCGCTGCCCCGCCCAAAATAATAAATGCAATGATTGTAATTACTTTAATACTTGCAAACCAAAATTCAACTTCCGCAAAACTTCTTGAAGATAACGCATTAATAGCAAAGAGCAGTACTGCGAACACTACACACCAAATCCATGACGGTACATCGGGAAACCAGCGTTTCATCAAAATACTAACTGCAATTAATTCAATGCCTATCGTAGCAGACCAGTTTAGCCACGACATCCAGCCGACTACATAACCCGCTGCAGGCGAAATGTGCTTTGTTGCATACGTTTGATAAGATCCTGCATCAGGCATTGCAACCGCTAACTCTCCTAGACAGAGCATCGTTAAATACATAACAAACCCGCCAACAAGATACGCTACAATCGCTCCACCAGGTCCAGCTTCATGAATTGTATAACCAGATCCTAAAAAAAGACCCGTACCAATAACCCCTCCGAGTGCAATCATAAATATGTGCCGACTTTTCAATTCCCTTTTTAATCCTTGGCTTTGATCCATCACATAAATCCCCCCTTTTCATTTTTTAAAACCCATTTATTGTAAGCGATTTTAAAATTCTTCATCGTAAAATTAATTATTAAAAAGTGCAAAATACATATCACTTATATTAATCACTACCTGTTATTAAAAGGTCATCCCTTACTGTTATTAATAGTTTTTGATCAGCGATAGCTTGTCCTTCTACCACTTCTAAAGATTCGATATAACCACTGATGCCTACCTTAATTTCTACTTTCTGTTTATCTATCGTTTCAATTAACGCTAATTTCTCCCACTCATATACGTAAGAACTTTCAGTAACAAATAATTTCTCTACTTTCCCGTAACAAGGACTATACACGCCTTCTATAACCGTCTTCACTTAATAAATTCCTCCCCTTAATTAATTTGCACTGAAATGTCGCATACCCTATGAAAAGTTCTAATTCATCCACTCCTTCCATTTAAAGATTTCAATTATTATTTATGCAAGATACGTACCAACCTCAATATCTATATAAAAATTAAGATTTCGTACAAAAAAATCTACATAACCGCAAAATTTTTCTATCATTTAAAAAGTTTTGAAAGAAAATAGCAAAAAAATTTTGCGATTTTATGAGAATTTTAATAAAATTATAAAAAGTCAGTCTTCATAGGGTGAAACGAGGAGAAGATGATACATGCATACAGAAGAAATTAATTTTAAACAAATTATTGAAATGAATGCGCTATATGAAGCTTTACTCAATGAACTCGATATCGGGATTCATATTATTAATGAGGAAAGTAAAACGATTATCTATAACCGCAAAATGATGGAAATTGAATCAATGGACCGCTTAGATGTGCTATATAAAAGTCCCTTAGAGGTATTTGCATTTGAAGAAAATAAAAATAGTACTCTTATAGAGGCATTAAAATTTGGAAAAACAAAAAAAAATATAAAACAAACGTATTTTAACAATAAAGGACAAGAAATTACGACGATTAACGATACTTTCCCTATAATAGAAAATGGAAAAATTAAAGGTGCTATTGAAATTTCAAAAGAGATTAGTCACTTAAAGCAACCAATAAAAATGAGCCCTTCTCGAAAACAAAATACTAAATTCACCTTTGACCACATAATTGGTGATTCTGGAGCCATTCAATCAATCATTGCAGAAGGAAAGAGGGTAATTCGTACATCCTCATCTATACTTCTTGTAGGAGAAACAGGGACTGGCAAAGAACTATTTGCACAAAGTATACATAATGAAAGTCAGCGTTCAACAAAACCGTTTATTTCACAAAATTGTGCAGCTATACCTGATACCCTAATGGAAAGCTTATTATTTGGTACGAATCGAGGTGCCTTTACAGGAGCAATAGATAAATCTGGTTTATTTGAAGAAGCAAATGGCGGGACTTTGTTGTTAGATGAAATCAACTCATTAAGCCCAACGCTTCAAGCTAAGTTACTACGGGCTATACAAGAAAAAACAATACGAAGAATCGGAGGTGCACAAGAAAAAGAAATTGATGTTCGTATTATAGCAACTATTAATGAAGATCCTCTTGAAGCTATTGCACACAATCGGTTAAGAGAAGATTTATATTACCGATTAAGCGTCGTTACTTTATGTCTTCCACCTTTACGGGAACGAAAAGAAGATATTCCAGCTCTTGTTCAGCACTTTATCGAAAAGTACAATATTCAATTCGGGCTCGGCGTAACGGATGTAGATGTACATGTAAGAGAATTCTTTTATGTATACGATTGGCCCGGAAACGTACGAGAATTGGAACATATAATTGAAGGTTCAATGAACTTAATAGAAGATGAAAATATCATTACAGTGTTTCATATACCCACTCGCTTTCGCGAACGAATAAAAAAAGAATTCAATATGCAACCTTCACTAACTAATTACAATACTGATACACCTAAAACTTTAAAGCACACGATAGAAGAAATAGAAAAGAACTACATCACTCAAATTCTTAAAAAGAATAATGGTAATATCTCACAAGCAGCAAAATTTTTAGGATTGAGTAGACAAAACTTACAATATCGAATTAAAAAACTTCATTTACAAATATGAAATGAACCTTTCTCCAATCGCGGAAAAATTGGTAAAATATGTTGCACTAAACATATAACATGCTAGAAAGGGGCGATATATATGAGTAATGATAAAAAATTAAAGTTAATACAATACTTATACTTTTTCCCTACCATGCTCTGTATGATGTTATTCATTAATGCCGATGTAAGCAGCTCTCCTTATGCAAAGCTATTAGGAACAATTTTCGGCTCCTTTGCAGCTATTATGCTTGCTGCTTTTTGGAATTTGAAAATACGTATTAAGAAAGAGAAATCTTCTTAACAGCAAAACATAAAAAAATCGAGCCTACACAGCTCGATTTTTTACTGATTATTAAAACTCAACACTCTCCAAATACAAACCACTTGCCTCAGCAAGACAATTAATTTGATTGCGCTGCTTTTCTTCTAAAATATTTGGAATTGCGTCAGCATCTAGTTGTCCTAATCCAACTTCAATTAATGCTCCAACAATTTTTCGCACCATATTATGAAGGAAGCCGTTACCACTTACTCTAATTTGTACAAATCCTGCCTCTTCAGAAACCTCAAGCATATATACTTCTCGAACCATAGACTTTTTCTTAGACTTTGCATTTGAAAAAGCAGTAAAATCATGTGAACCAACTAAATGTTTCGCAGCTTTTTTCATGCTTTCCACATTTAATTTTTTATTCACGTGCATGCTGTGTTTACGCATAAATGGGTTCGTATGCTCTTCATTCCAAATTTTATAAAGATATGTTTTCGCCTTAGAGTTGTAACGAGCATGGAAACGATCTGGCACTTCTTCTACATTTGTAATACTAATATCATTTGGTAAATATTGATTTAAATACTTTTTCACTTTATGTTCCACTAACTTCTCATCACTCTTAAAGTTAGCCACTTGATTCAAAGCGTGTACACCAGCATCCGTTCTACTACAGCCGATAATTTCAATTTCTTTCCCGACCATTTCAGATATGACACTCTCAATTTTCCCTTGAATCGTATTATCATTATTACCGAGACGTTGCCACCCTTTATAACGCGCACCGTCATACTGAATCGTTAATTTATAATTGTGCATAGTATTCTCCTTCATAGAAAATATTCCCTCATATCGTGAGGGAATATGAATAAACTTTATTTTTTAACAAGTCTTACTACATTTTCTACATGAGCTGTATGCGGGAACATATCAACTGGCTGCACATATTCCACTTCATAACTCTTCATTAATGCATTCACATCACGTGCTAACGATGAAGGATTACAAGATACGTACACAACTCGTTTCGGCTGTACTTTTAAAATTGTTTCCAATAATTTATCATCGCAACCTGTACGTGGTGGATCGACAACAATTACATCTGGGCGCCATCCTTCTTTTACCCACTTTGGTAACCATTGTTCAGCTTTACCTGCTTCATACTTCGTGTTTGTAAATCCGTGACGTTTCGCATTTTTTCTTGCATCTGCAATCGCTTCTGGAATTACATCCATACCACGTACTTCCGCTGCATCATTCGCAAGCCAAAGACCAATTGTACCAACACCACAGTACGCATCTACAATTTTCTCATTCCCTGTTAAAGCAGCTGCTTTTTTCGCTTCATCATATAAAACAACCGTTTGCTCTGGATTCAGTTGGAAGAATGCACGTGCTGATAATTCAAATGATAAATCACCAAGTGTTTCTTGAATTACTTCTTTTCCAGCTAATTTAAATGTTTTGTCGCCAAAAATAACAGATGTTTTACGCCAGTTTACGTTTTGCATAATTGATTTAACAGCTGGCATCTGTTTTTGTACTTCTGCAATAAATTGTTCTTTATTTGGCAGTTCTTCTTTTGTTGTAATAAGTGTAACTTGTACTTCCCCTGTTTGAACTGCAGTACGTGTTACAATTGTGCGTACTAAACCTTTTTGTTTTTTCTCATTGTAAATAGAAACATTTAATTTTTCTAATATACGTCTTACAACTTTTGTCGCTTCATTCGTTGCTTTATGTTGAATCATACAATGGGCAATATCAATTAACTGATGTGAGTTTTGCTTATATAACCCTGTAATAACCTTCTCATCTTTGCGCCCCACTTGTAATTGACTCTTATTACGATAATGCCATGGATTTTCCATGCCAAGCGTCGGACGAATTTTCTCTTCCAAAGTGTTATTCATGTACTTCTCAAATGCTTGTACAACGATATCACGTTTTTGATTTAATTGTTCTTTATAATCTAAATGTTGTAGCTGACAGCCACCGCACTCCTCATATACTGGACATGGCGCTTTCACACGATGTGGTGAAGCTTTACGAACCTTTTTCACTTTCGCTTCAGCGAAGCCACGCTGAATTTTCGTTGTCTCAGCAACGACTTCTTCTCCTGGTAATGCCCCTGGAATGAAAACAACTTGTCTCTTAAAATAACCAACGCCTTCTCCGTTAATCCCAAGACGTTTAATTGTCACAGGAAACGTTTGACCAACTTCCAACTTACTCTCATGTTGCTTTTGTATCATGATTACACCTCTACTCTATACTTTTCCATAAATATAACGCTGCATAACTGCAGTATGGTTCACACTCTTGTTTCACGTTTTCTAAAAATGCATCATCAGGTTTATCATCTAATTGAAATACACCTTGCACTGCACGCTGAATCCCAATGTCCGCTTTCGGAAACATATTTTTCCGCCCAAGCCCAAACATTAAAAAGTTTTGCACTGTCCATGCACCAATTCCCCTAATTGGCAACAATTGTGCTGAAACTTCTTCTTCCGTCCCAGTTTCTATACTCGCTAAATCTAATGTACCACGGGCAATACGTTCTGCTAATCCTACTATATATTCAGCCTTTCGCTGACTAAACTTCTGCTCTCTCAATTCTTCTATTGAAATATTTGCTACTATTTCCGGAGTGGGGAAAAAGAATACACCGTTCTTCTCTGTTCCATACCGTTTCACAAATTGTTCTGTTAGCACAGTAGCAAATTTCAAATTTATTTGTTGGTGAATGATACAGCGAAGAAGACAAGCAAAATAATCAAATTCTAAAATAATTGGAGTATAAGCATATGTTTCAAATAGTGGACGTAATGATGTGTTTAAAAAATGATTTTGTATATCTTGAAACGGTTCATTCCAATGAAAAATGGCCCTCATTCGTTTCATGACTTTCTCCGGATCTCCTGTCTGACTAGAAATCCAAAACTGTGGATTTTGAACAGTACCAATCCCTTGCAAGCGAACAACAACCTGTTCCTCGTCTATACAAAGCGGGACATAAATGACTTTCTCATCTAATTGAATGACGTTGAGAGGATCAAAAGATAAACGTTTTAATACTTCTTCAAAATGATACGGATACTCTAACGTAACATGTTCGCTCCACATACGTTTCCCCATCCTTTTTACACATCATTATAGCATGAGAAAACCGCAAGCATACATGCTTACGGTTGATTGCTTTTCACTAAGTCATCTAGACTTTTAAAATGATACCCTTTCTCGCGCAAATCATCAATGATTTTCGCAAGTGCTTCTGCATTATCTTTTGATATTGCATGAAGTAATAAAACAGATCCTGGATGAATCATCGTCATTACATTGTTATGCGCATATTGCCACCCTCTTTGCTGATCCACTTTCCAATCAAGAAATGCAAGTGACCAAAATACATTATAGTAGCCCATTTCTTTCGTAAGAGCTAATGTTCTTTCACTAAATACGCCGCGCGGAGGACGTACATATTTCACTTCTTTTTGCCCTGTTACTTTTTTTATTTCCTCTGTTACACTCGTTAATTCTTCACGAAGTTTTGCATCGTTTACTGCTGTAAAATCTGGGTGACTCCAAGAATGATTCCCAATAATATGCCCTTCATTTTTCATTCGTAACAACAAATCTTTTTGGTTTTTAATATAATGCCCTGTTACAAAGAACGTGGCTGGTACCTTCTTCTCTTTTAATACATCTAAAATCTGTCCTGTATAACCATTTTCATATCCATTATCAAATGTTAAATAAATATCTTTTTTCTTCGTATCCCCTAAATAAAATCCGCCATTTTTTTGTAGCAATTCTGTATAAAGTTTCCCTGCATCTGGTACTGTTTCATTTTTAGGACGCGGAATTCCCCAGTTATGTGGAGTGTTTGTATAAGCCAATGTTGAAACTGGAACAAGTGCCATCATAATTGAAAAAATGAGACCTATATATAACCATTTATATTTCATAAATAGTCTCCTTTCCATATATAATCGTACCTGTAGTTTCTGTTTCCCTGCTTTCTTTCATGCTGAACATGTTTTTCTATATATACCAAAAAAATGCACCTCGAATTATTCGAGGTGCATTTTTGTTTACTTAAATACTGGCTCTTTAAAGCTCGCTAATTTTTCAAGCGATGTTTTATCAACATCGGCATGCAAACTATTGCCATGAGAGTCCATCGTTACAACGGCTTTAAAACCTTCAATTCGTAAATGCCACATTGCTTCTGGAATACCAAATTGTAAGAAATCAACATCTTTCACTTCTTTAATACATTCCGCATAATATTGCGCAGCACCGCCAATTGCGTTTAAGTACACGCCGCCGTGTTCTTCTAATGCTGCTAATGTTTTTGTACCCATGCCGCCTTTACCAATTACAGCACGAATACCAAATTTCTTCATAATATCCCCTTGGTATGGCTCTTCACGAATACTTGTCGTTGGTCCTGCTGCTTTAATTTGCCAATTGTCATTCTCGTCTTTCACTACAACTGGACCACAGTGATAAATAACTTGTCCATTTAAGTCTACTGGACAATCGTTATCCATTAAATGTTTATGGATTGCATCACGACCTGTATACATCATGCCATTAATTGTTACAACATCACCAACGCGAAGTTCACGAATTTGCTCTTCTGTAATTGGCGCTTGCAATACAATTTCACGTTGCTCTGTTTTTTCTTGCACTTCTTGCTCCAGTGTATCGTCGCCTTCTTGATATAGCCAATCCATAATTTCTCCTGTTTCAGGATGGATTTTTACACCAAGGCGGCGATATGCCCAACAATTATACGCAACAGATACGTAGAAGCTAGCTGGCAGGCGATTATATACGCCAATTTTACAACCAAGTAAAGTTGTTTCTCCGCCGAATCCCATCGTACCAATGCCAAGCTTATTCGCATTTTCTAATACGTATTCTTCAAGTTTTTGTAACTCTGGTACAGGATTGATGTCATCTAATGTACGGAATAATTGATTTTTCGCTAATTCGTAACCTGATGTTCGGTCTCCCCCGATACCAACACCAATTACACCTGCACTACATCCTTGACCTTGTGCTTGATATACAGCATGAAGAAGGCATTTACGAATTCCTTCTAAATCACGGCCTGCGCGTCCAAGTCCTTCTAATTCACACGGTAAGCTATATTGAATATTTTTATTCTCACAACCGCCGCCCTTTAAAATTAAACGTGCATCAATATAATCTTTTTCCCATTGCTCAAACTTAATAACTGGTGTACCTGGTCCTAAATTGTTTCCACTATTGTCTCCAAAAAGAGAATCAACAGAGTTGGGACGAAGTTTACCATCTTTTGTCGCCCGCTCAAGCGCACTATAGATAGCTTCCTTCAGTTTTAATTGATTCACACCAACTGGTGTATAAATTTTAAAAGTTGGCATCCCTGTATCTTGGCAAATCGGCGAGATGTTATCATCTGCCATTTTAATGTTATTCGTAATTGTGCCAAGTGCCATCGCTGAACGAGTCCCTGCGTTTTCTCGCTCTTTCGCTTGTTGAATCGCACGACGAACATCTTTCGGTAAGTTCGTTGACGTTTCAACAACTAGTTGATACATGCTTTCTTGAAGCTTTTCCATTGTTACTTCCCCCTCAATTGTGAACGCTACCAAAACGTTACGAGATGAAAATTCCATCGTTATACTCTTCAGCCCTTTATTTATCCCGCATGAACGGGCAGTAAGACTCCCACCTCGAAATTTGACTAGAGCAAAGAAGTTAGGTTGGAGCCCTACTGCCCGTAAACGCCCGATTGGTGAAGGCTAATAATCAGTGGGGAATAAACTTCCCCACTGATTAAAGTTTCACTTTATTTCATGCTATTAAAGTATAAATGAGATTTTTCACAACTTGATTATACCTTTTTTTCTATATTCCTTCTATTATCCGTACAGAAAAAGGCTACCAATTTTGTATTGGCAGCCTTTTTAATATATTATTCGTCTTTTTTAAATTGCTCACATTTTAATTCTAATTCATCTAACATCGCAAGAAGACGATCTACATCTTCTAACTCTACTTCTTCAGGTTCAATTGTATCAATTACTTCAATGAACATATTTAAACGCTCTTTTAAATATACTAATTGTGTATCTTTATCTTGAATTGCTTTTCCCATGAAGGCACTCTCCTTTTAATTCGAGTTGCTTTTATTATACCGCAAAAATGATTGCTATGGGCATGAAATTTCATCAATTTTGTCACGATTATCCGCTATAATGTAAGCCCTCTCTCTTTTTCCGCTAAAAAGTTTCACTTTATAAAAAGTACATATTCTTCTATTATAGAGAATGGACAAATTGTTATTTCAATAGTCAAAGGAGTATTTCATATGACGATATCACAAAAAATGAAGCCGATTACTCCTTCTTACGATCCATGGGAAGCGTATATGGACCTTGAAGAGTACGGCAAACTACTATTAACAAACGTTGAGTTTACAACGACAACGTTATGCAATATGCGTTGCGAGCATTGTGCTGTTGGTTACACATTACAGCCGAAAGATCCAAATCCGCTTCCGATGGAGCTTTTATTAAAACGATTAGATGAGATTCCTCATTTACGTTCTTTAAGTATTACTGGCGGAGAACCTATGCTTTCAAAGAAATCCGTCGACAACTATGTAACACCACTCTTAAAATACGCTCATGAACGAGGCGTTCGCACTCAAATCAACTCAAACTTAACTATAGATTTAGCACGTTACGAACAAATTATTCCTTATTTAGATGTGCTGCATATTTCTCATAACTGGGGAACAATTGATGACTTCGTTGAAGGCGGATTTGCAATGATGGAGCGTAAACCTACTTATGAACAACGTGCAAAATTATTCGAACGAATGATTACCAATAGTAAAGCTCTATCCGATGCAGGTGTACTCGTATCAGCTGAAACGATGTTAAACAAAAGAACTCTACCACACATTGAACATATTCATCGTCAAATCGTTGAGGAAATGGGTTGTAAACGTCATGAAGTGCATCCGATGTATCCAAGTGACTTCGCTAGCACACTTGAAATTTTAACAAAAGACGAAATTCGAAAAGCTATTGAACATTTATTAGAAATTCGTGACGAAAATGTATGGATGTTATTTGGAACATTACCTTTCTATGCATGTAGTGATGATGAACGCGATTTAGCTACATTTAAGAAATTACATGAAAGTAAAAATGTAACTGTACGTAATGATCCAGATGGCCGTTCTCGTTTAAATGTAAATATTTTCGATGGAAATATTATTGTGACGGACTTTGGTGATGTTCCGCTTCTAGGAAACATACAAACAAACACATTACAAGAAGCATATGAGAAATGGAGCGCTTCAAAAACAGCAAAATCATTAAGCTGTCATTGCCCTGCGGTGAAATGTCTTGGACCGAATGTTCTTGTAAAGAACAGCTACTATCCAACAGAAGATTTCTTATCAAAAAAATCAAACCTTATGTTATAAATAAAAACGTCAGCTTATATGGGCTGACGTTTTCTTATTTCATTGCGCATGCGACGAGGAAATAAATTTAAAAAACAAATGATCATGAATTGGAATAGCTGCTCCAATTCCTTGAGAGGTAACATTTTTTACAACAAGTCTTTTTTGATTTCCTTTTAAAACAAGGTACACTTCTCCAAACGTTACTTTTCCTTTTTCATTTACTGCTGGCGTATAAGCATATAAATATCCAAGTTGACTCGGACTAATATTATACACACGCTCATGTCCTGTACCATAACCAATGGTCGTTTTAAATGAAAGTGGCAACTGTACTTTTTCAAGCGCTTTTAGCAGCATCATTTTTTTCACATCTGTAGCATCTTTCATATCTGCTGTTAAATCGCCTTCAATCGTCTTTTGAGTTTCTTGCTTATAACGAAGTGGATATAAGCGATCTCCTCCTCGATTATCGTACACATTACGATTCACTTGTTTATATTCCCAATTAATCGATGTATCTACCGATTCATAATTTAAAGCCCATTGACCTAAATAAATTTTCGCGCGGTACCCTACTGCAAGCGGTGCATTTGAAATTGTCGTTTCATTAAACATCCGAATTAAGTCCGGATTTTCAATTTTAATATTTGCTGTTTTCAATAGTTCTTGAGCAAATTTACTAGGCTGCAAGCGCGGCAAATCTTGCGCATCGTTTGGAAACGTATTGTCTTTTGAAATATTTAAAACAGATGAAGGCATTTTTGTTTCTACCGTTGTCTTTGCAAAACTACTGTTAGGAAATAATAAAATAAACGAGACCATGGCTGAAAGACATATGCTGTATACTCGTTTCACCTGTCTGGCTCCTTCCTACATAAAGGTATATATACTACTTTGTTTATTGTTTTCTCTGAGCACAATTGTTATGCCTATTTTTCATAATAAATAAAAACCAATTCCCATAATGACGTACGCAGCTAATAAAGTGCCTCCTTCAAACCAGTTTGTATCCCCATCATTGGAGATTGCAATCGTTAAGAAAACAGCTGTAATCATGGACACAAGTTCTGGTATTGTAAACACTAAAGGCATCCTTTGTACAAAAAACATAGAAAGCAATACTAATACAGGAGCAACAAACATCGCAATTTGTAATGTAGAACCTACTGCAATTTCAACTGCAATATTTACTTTATTTTTATAAGCCATAATAATTGCAGATGCATGTTCCGCTGCATTTCCAACAATTGCAACGATAATAACCCCTATAAATAACTCTGACCAGCCAAATGACTTCGCAACCGTCTCAAATGTATGCACGAGAGCCTCCGACACATAAGCTACTGCAATCGTCGCTATCGCTAAAATAAGGAGTGCTTTACCTTTCGACCACTCTGGCTCTTCTTCATGCGCTACTTCGTCACTTTTATGTTGATATACACCACGGTGCGTAACTAACTTAAATAGCAATGCAGCAAGGTACATAATAATCATAATAATAGATACGCCAATACTTAATTGATACGTCTTTCCCGCATCCATCTTCATTGAAAAAATTTCTGGAATAACAAAGGCTACGACAACAGCAAAAATTAATAAAGCTGAATTATGTCTTGCGTCGTAAACATTAAAGCTTTGTCTTTTATATTTTAATCCACCTATAAAAAAGGACAGCCCTCCTACTAATAGTAAATTTCCAAGTACAGAACCCGTTAACGAAGCTAACACAACTTCAATTAATCCTGCCTGAAGTGCGAAAATTGAAATGATAAGTTCAACGGCATTACCGAAAGTTGCATTTAATAATCCACCTATTCGAGGTCCAGAGACAATTGCCAAACTTTCTGTTGCTCTCCCCATAAACCCCGCTAATGCGATAATTGTAATGCAATATACAGCAAACATAATCGTTTGAGGCCAATGCATTGTTTTTCCGAGTACAGAAAGTGGTACACCTATAAGCGCTACTATAAGAAATATTTTATTAAACATGCTTTCCATCCTTCCATCGTATGTATTTCTCCTCATCATTAATATTATTCTTCTCCTAACTTGTCCGATTTCATCACAATTACGTTTAAAAAATCAGATTGAAGAAAACAGTATGAAAGATATTTAATTTATCTTGTTTAAACGGAGAAAATTATAAATTATGAAAAGAGGTTAAAAGTATGCACTTAAAAGAAAAAATTGCAACGATTATTCAAGGACAAAGAACAGGTGTGTTATCTACTGTACGTAATGAGAAGCCACACAGCGCTTTTATGATGTTTTTCCATGAAGATTTTGTACTATACGTTGCAACAGATCGACAATCAAAAAAGATAACAGATATCGAAAACAATCCAAATGTACATGTACTGCTTGGACGAGAAGGAAAAAAATTAGATGAAGATTATATAGAAGTTGAAGGCTTAGCTTCAATCGAGGAAGACTCAACATTAAAAAACAAGTTTTGGAATAATAGCTTAAAACGCTGGTTACTTGGTCCTGAAGACCCTAATTACGTATTAATAAAAATCAATCCTGACACAATTTATTACATCGATGGTGCAGGTACCACGGAGCCCGAGTTTTTACGACTATAAAATAAAACAAGCCCCCCTTAGGTGGGCTTGTTTTGTCGAAAAGTTCTTCTGAAAAAAACAATAAAATAGGTGGAACTTTCTAAAGATTCTGTTATATAATAGCAGTAACTTAAATAAACTGTATTAAAACAGACTGAGAGGAGAAATAAAATTGATGAAAAGAGAAGAACGTAAAAACATGATTGAGTTTATTGAAAAGAAAAAAGGAATTGAGCGTGACGAATTATTGTTTATGACAGACGATGAAGTAGAACATATTTATAATGTAACGTACTTTTTATATGAGGAAATTGCAGAGTAGTATAATAATCCCCACCTTATTAAAAATATAAGGTGGGGATTATTTCGTTATTAATACATGAGAATGATTTTCATGTATAATAATGTAAGATTGGAGGAATTTTACTATGAGCTCATGGCTATTATTCGCATTATTATCAGCAATTGCTGCTGCCCTTGTATCTATTTTTGGAAAGATTGGTTTAGATGGAATCGATGCTAATGTTGCTACGACTGTTCGTTCTATTATTATGGCACTATTTATGATAGGCGTTATTATTATACAAGGTAAATTTCAAAATATCGGCGACGTACTGCTAAATAAAAAAGCACTGCTATTTATCACATTAAGTGGGGTTGCAGGTGCTTCGTCATGGCTATTTTATTTTCTTGCCTTAAAAACAGGAAAGGTCTCTCAAGTAGCCCCTATCGATAAATTAAGTGTAGTGTTTTCTATTATTCTTGCGATGATTATACTCGGTGAAAAGTTAAACTTTATGACTGGTATCGGTGTAGTCTTTATTACAGCTGGTGTACTATTTATTGCTTTCAGCTAAAAAAACCGCTATTAGCGGTTTTTCTTTATGTAAAACCATACAATGCATGTAACAACTGCTGAAATGATTAAAATCCATATTCCATAATGATGTAAACTATACTCGACAAATCGCCACTTCTCTCCTAACTTCCAGCCAAGTCCGATAAAAACACTGATCCAAATGAGCGCACCACCGTAAGCGTACAAGCAAAAACGCCAAAATGTTAAATTCGAAACCCCAGCAAAATATGCTGTTAAATGACGTACTCCTGGTATAAAGTAACCAATCATTAAAAGAAATGGACCGTATTTTTCAAATAAAACATGTGTTTTTTCAATGTGATGTTCTTTAATTCTAACTTTCGGCCCATATTTTTTTAAAACAGGAAGACCGAGTTTTAAACCTAATATGTAGCTTAATGTAATACCTAACATCGCACCCGCCATCCCACTTGAAAAAGCAGCAGTTCCTGACATAACGCCTTTTGAAACATTATAACCAACAAAGGTCAATAAAAACTCGTCTGGTATCGGTAATCCGACAATCCCACCAGCCAATGCTATAATAATTCCAAAATACCCATAATGCGCGATTAACTCGCCAATATGTTGTTCCATTCGGAAGACACATCCTATGCACGATCGTTATTCCACATTTTGCCCGTTCTCTCTTTAAGACAAACATGGTATACATATTCACTATACATTGTTTTTATAATGAACTCTACTTCTACCCATTCTTTTAACAGCGATAAAGTGAAACTTTAATCAGTGGGTATTTTGTCTATCTCCACTGATTATTAGCCCACACCAATCAGGATTAAAAAATAAAAATTCATATGCTTGTTTTTTTGTTACAATAAAGGAAAGCTACTTTTCGCAACGGTTTAACTCTCAAGAAAAATGATACATCTAGCAAAAACATAGTTTGGTCTATATAATACAACTTCTATCTATTAAAAAACATGTACCCTTTTACATACAACATCATTTTTCTAAATTATACAGGGGGGAACGAACATGACCATTGAAAATCAATTTATCCAAAAAGTTTACTATAAAACATTTTTAACAGAAGAAATTTCTACTCCAGTATCGGAAGTACTCGGTGAAGCATACATAAATGAATCTAAAAATGAATTCTCCAACATTTCTAATATTCGCTTTGCTCAAGGTGAATTTTATTACCAAAATAAAGATTTTGAAGCAGCCATATTTAAGTGGGAGAAAGTAAATAACGACCTTGAACTTTGGGCAACCAAAAATATTGCTGATGCTTATTTTGAACTCGGATTCTTACCAAAAGCAGAAGAAATTTATCAATCTATTCAAACTGAAGGTACAACTCTTACGATGGAAGTTTCCTTGCAACTTCTTTCTCTTTATATCGAGCAAGATCGTTTAGGATTAGCTTTTAAGACGATTAGTGAAGCTGTGGCATTTCAACCAGACTATCC
This sequence comes from Bacillus sp. EKM202B, assembly GCF_011066025.1. Classification (NCBI taxonomy): domain Bacteria; kingdom Bacillati; phylum Bacillota; class Bacilli; order Caryophanales; family Bacillaceae; genus Bacillus; species Bacillus sp. EKM202B. The sequence continues at coordinate 24,193 of NZ_JAAMNK010000009.1, forward strand.
GAATATTACTGCAATCGCACGTTCTTTCTATGAAAAACAAGAAGATTGGAACAACGCTATCGAACTTGCAGTTCAAGAGGGAATTCGAACAAAGTCATTACATTGGTTCGATACTTTAATCCATTACGTAAACCAAGGATTTACTAAACAAATCAAACCAGAATATTTCTATGATTCTTTAAAAGCTTTATATGCAATTGACCAAGTCCAATTTAAAGAGTTTGTTATTGCCCTTTGGAACAGCTATCAAAATGAACCATTATACCTTTCTTGGATCCAAAGCATGAATCATTTATTTTTACATATTGAAACAGATAACAATGACAATTGGAATGAAATTTCTATCCGCTACCAAGAAACATACTTTGCATTAATTACTGGCGATCATTTTATGCATGAATTAAACGGTCTTGTTCCTGATTTATTAACAAATTGGTTTAGTTTAACAAAAGCAAAGGATTCCTTACTTGTTTCTGCCGCAGTATTAGCATGGAATGAAGTTGCACCTACAACTTTAGAATCATTACTCGTAAAAAGTGCTGGAGCCTTACTTTCTAATTCATCAGCTGAAACAAATGTAGATATGGAAACCGTTTCTCATCTATTCGAAACAATTGCTGAATGGGCCGAGAAAAATGATGTAGATTTAAGTCATCAATTTACGCTACTCGTCCATGAACTATGTGATTTACATGTTAATAAACTACTAATAGCTGGAACAAGTGACCATGATAAAGCGTCATTCGTTAATTCAATATTAGGAGAGAACATCTTAACTGAGACTTTAACAGCTCCTATTCTATTTAAAGACGATAGTCAAACTGCAATAACGGAATTCAATGATCTAGATGTAAAAAACATCTCGAACTTTGATGAAGTCCATCAAATAATGGATACATCTTCCCAGTCAGAACTTGAGAAAAAATGTATAGAAATTAAGTTACCAAGTAGATTTTTAAGAAAAAATAAGTTTGCATTTCTTGTTACACCATCTGTTCAAGGACAATTGGATAAAAGCAGCTCATACTTTGAATACTTACAGGCAGCAGAGAGCCTTATTTACATATTAAATTCTGCCTCACCATTACATGGCGAAGAACTTGATACATTACTTTATTTACGTGAACAAGTGCCAAACTTACAAATTCATTTCGTATTACACACAAATAATACGACTACCAATGAAAATCTAATTAGTAAACTTACAGTCCATTTCCCAAATGCAAAATTCTTCCCGTACTCTCCTTCCCAAGAGAGTAGCCAGCAACTTGGGGATGTAACAGAGTCCATTCTCTCTAATCTTGCAGAACGTGACATAGAGAAAGAACGTATAGAAAAGCTAATATGGTTTACTCAAAAGACAATCGCTTACCTTGTAAATGAACGTGTAGAATTAGAACATACATTAGTGAAATCAGTACGCTGGAATAAACATATATCTGTAAAACTTAATGGATTTATTAACAATCTTACTGCTCTTGAAAAAGACAAAATCCGTTCTATTACAGAATCTTATCTTTTAACGAAAGAAGAAATTACACAAGATATACATTCTCAAATTCCTGAATTATTACAGAGCTGTTCTGACCTTGTTCAAGAAGATAGTGATTTCAAATTAGTTCATGAAGAATTAAATGCTGCGATGAACGAACGAATTGACAAACATGTACAACAAGTGCTTCTTCCTAAATTTACTGGGTCTATTCAAGAATGGATTGAAACAGCACATAATGAATTTATTCAAGCTCAAGCTTATTTAGATGAAATGAGTGAAACGTTCAATAAATTATATAAAGAAGAACGTATGAAACTTCCTTGCGATTTCAAATTACTAGATGATTGGCATCGAGATGTCGTACGAATGACAAATAGAATTACAGTAACGAACATCAACATTTTATTACGCTTCACACCGACACAATTTTTCTTAAAGAGTGCCGGAAAATTATTTGGTAATATGCAAAAAAACCAATCTATGCTCGCAAACAAATATAAACAATATATTGAAACGGAAGACTATACAGAAATTGCCCAAACAATTTCAAAACAATTCTTCCTTCAATTTGAAGTATTTGAAGGTGCACTAGAGCGTGATATCATGATGTTCTTTAAAGATCCACTTAGCGTATTGAAACAAAATGTAGAAGCCGCTCAACTTGAAATACAAGAAGACGAACAAACATTAGCAACGCTAAGAAGCAACCCAGAAACTTATCATGATCCTTTAGCATTATTTAAACTACAACTATTGCAACACAAATTTGTTATAAGTACTAACCAAAACAATGAAGACGTCTTTGTATCTAACGAGTCTCCTACTGTTTAACATAAAAAACCAAGCAAACTGAAATTTGCTTGGTTTTTTACTTTAATTTATTATTTTCACATGTTCAAATGGATAATAAATTGCCGCTAACTTTCCTAATACATCTGCTCTATCAATAAGTCCTAAACCATTTCTACTATCCCTACTTATTAAGCGATTATCTCCCATAACAAAAATCTTATTTTTAGGAATTGTAATAGGTCCAAAGTCCTCTGTTAAATTCATCAGTTTTTTTTCAGCTTGTTTTTTATTACTATGCAAATACTCCTCATTTTTCACCTCATGATTCACATATAATTGGTCATTTCTCATCTCAATTACATCACCCGGTAACCCAATCACTCTTTTCACATAAAAATTATCCGTCTTCACAACAATAATGTCTTCTCTACCATAACTTTCAAATTGCTTTGCCAACTTATTAACAATTATCTTATCCCCACCTTGTAACGTTGGCTTCATAGATGCTCCTTTTACAGTTGTAGGGAAAAACAAAAAGATTTTTGCCAAAAACGCTAATAAACATGCACTTGCAATTATTCCAAAGAACTCACGCAAACGTTTTTTCTTTTGCATCATTCCACCATCTCATTTTCTTTTTATTTATATTATAAATACTTCAGATAGTTGTTTTCCATAATATTATAAATTATATAATTATAATATTACAAATTTTAAAACACCATTCTTTACAAGTTTATTATTTTGATATATCATATTTTATATTTATTAAGCAGAAATTTTCCTATGAATTTTACACTTAACAAATACTAAAACTAATTAAACAAATATATTAGAATATCAAAGAAAAAGATACTCTCAAAATAGTCTATCTACTATTTTTGAGAGCATCTTTTTATAGTCCTACATATACAATACACATCTGAGCAGCGACATATGTAAACCAAATCCAAAGTGGTTCATACTTCAGCTTGCGGCCACCAATATCTGTCACACCAATAATAAAATCAGAAATCACAAACAGCAAACCACCAAGCGCTGGTATCCACCATATTCCTGTATTCTCATAGTATAAGGCGAATGCAAAGCAAGCCATTCCCCCAACCCACAAGCCGTAAATTAGGGCTCCTATCGTAAACAGTTTGTCCTGTTTTTCATTTCGGATAAAAAAGAACCACCCTATAATTAGAAAGAGTCCGTATACGAGTAAACCAATCCAAAAACCATTCCATGAAATACCTGTTTGCAAAAATGCTTTTACATAAAAACAATGGGCAAGAGCAAAAGTAACCATCCCTCCAATTAATCGATGGCCAAAGGGAATCAAACCTGCCATAAATAAATCTCCTAAAGTCGATAAAGTCATTCCTAGTGCAACCCAGCTGCTATACTCTATCGATGGATCTTGTAGCCATATCCAAATCGCACTACCTGTTAAAGAAAAACTAAGAATAAGACGAACTGCTAAAGGTAACGGCATATTTTCTCTTGTTCTTTTTGTCTGTCCTATTGCATAAATTGCTCCTGTTAAAAAAATAATTATTTGTCCGATTAACACAATGTAAAGTACATTCATAATATGTTCTCCTCAATAAATGCTTTAATGTATCTTTTTTCGTTATATATAGTCTGTTCTCCTTTTTCTACATAAAAAAAGAAGAACAATACTGTTCTTCCATTTTAATCGCTTTTTTGTTCTCTACGCTACTTGTTTTTTTTGCTCCATTTTCTGCTTAGCCGGGGTACGATTTACGACAATGATTCCCGCTGCTACACATGCTAGACCGAATAATACAAATGAATGAATTGCTTCTCCTAAAATCATGCTCGATAATAACACACCAAAGACAGGTATGAAGAACATATACATCGAGACTTTTCCTACTTTGTTATACTTCATAATTGTATTCCATATACAAAATCCCGCTGCCGATAAGAACGATAAATATATGAGCATAAGTATCGTATATAGGTTAAAAGTAAATGGCATCGCTCCAACTTGTAATGCACCTATACATAGTAACCCAACTGATCCAAAAATCATTTGGTATGCTGTCATATACCCAACATCTAACGTTTTACTACCCTCTTTTGCTAGTATATTTCCATACGAATACATCATCGCTGCCCCAAGAAGTAATAAGCTACCTATTCCAAAATGGAATGATAAACTTCCATCACTCGGTACATTCACTAAAATGACACCACAAAATCCGATTGATACGCCAATTATCTTTCTCATATTGAGAGCATCATCTTTATATAAAAAGTGTGCGAGTAAAATTTGAAAGAATGATGATGTTCCTGAAATAATCGCTCCTTCAATTCCGGAGCTATAACTCATTCCAATATAAAAACATATATATTGAAGAAAAGTTTGGAACAAACCAATTTGAACTAACTGCTTCCCTGTTCCTTTTTTGAACTGCATATCTTTTCCTAGCGCTTTAAAAAATAATAAGAGCATTACACCAGATAAGAAAAAGCGATAACCAGCAAATAATATTTGTTCTCCGACTTCTTGTGGCCGAATCCCAAGTTCAGCATAGCTTAATTTAATAAAGGGAAATGCGCTTCCCCATAAAAAGGTTGCTACTATCGCAGCAATAAATACACCAATCGGATGAGTAAAAAATTTCTCTGTCTTCACTTGTTGTCTTCCTTTCCGATCTTTTTATGAACAATATTCATATATACCAAAGGAACTGTAAAAACACAAGTTTTCGGTTTATACTTGAAACAAAAACATATCATCTCTCAAAAACATATGCTATACTATAGAATAATTACAACATAATAACTATTAAAATCAGATTTAACAGAAATGCTGCTATCCGTTACGGATGGCAGCTTTCGTCGTTTTATAGGGGTTTCGATTTTGATTCTTTTTCTCAATAAGAATTTGAAAGGGGCGAGTAATAATGAACTCGGAAGTAAAAACATTACCATCAAAACAGAACGTACCTAATCCATCTTGGATTCAAACACTAAAAAAGCACTATGAACTTATATTTGCAATCTTATCTGGTATTTTCATTTTAGCTGGCTGGTTATTCACAAAAAATGAGGCGATAAGTGTAGGCATTACTTTCTATATCCTCGCTTATGTAATTGGAGGATTTGCAAAAGCGAAAGAAGGCATTGCAGACACAATTGAAGAGAAAGAGCTAAATGTTGAAATGCTCATGCTCTTTGCTGCTATCGGCGCTGCCATGATTGGCTATTGGGCAGAGGGTGCTATTTTAATCTTCATCTTTGCGCTAAGTGGTGCAATGGAATCTTATACGTTAAGTAAAAGTCAAAAAGAAATTTCAGCACTTCTTGATTTACAGCCTGAAGAAGCATTACGTATTTCAAATGGAACCGAGGAACGTGTTCCTGTTGGAGAATTACAAATTAACGACATTATTTTAATTAAACCCGGTGAACGTGTTCCTGCTGATGGCACAATTCATAATGGTGAAACAAATATTGATGAAGCTGCTATTACAGGAGAACCTATTCCGAATGAGAAAAAATTCGGCGATGAAGTGTTTGCTGGAACTGTGAATTTACGTGGTGCTATTGAAATTACAATTACAAAGCCGAGCGATCAAACATTATTCCAAAAGATTATTCGTCTCGTTCAAAGTGCACAAAGTGAAAAATCACCATCACAACTATTCATCGAAAAATTTGAAGGAACATACGTAAAAGGTGTACTACTCGTTGTTGCGCTTATGATGTTCGTTCCTCACTTCTTACTGGATTGGAGTTGGAATGAAACATTTTATCGCGCTATGATTTTACTTGTAGTCGCTTCTCCTTGTGCACTAGTTGCAGCTATTACACCCGCAACTTTATCTGCAATTTCTAACGGAGCGAGAAACGGTATTCTCTTTAAAGGCGGCATTCATTTAGAACGTCTAGCTTCAGTAAAGGCGATTGCCTTTGATAAAACAGGAACATTAACACAAGGAAGACCTACTGTAACAGATGTATATGTTCGAGAAGGTATAGCAGAAAGTGAAGTACTTTCTATTACAGCATCAATTGAAAGTCACTCTACACATCCTTTAGCTGAATCCATTGTTAAATATGCAAAACATGCTTATGATATTTCGATAAAAAAACCCGAAAACGTTGAAGATGTAACTGGTTTTGGATTAAAAGGAACATTAGAAAATAAAGCTTATAAAATTGGTAAAGCTGATTTTATCGGGGAAGAAACAAAGACATTTCATAATGGTATTTCTACCTCCCTTGAAAAAGAAGGGAAAACTGTCGTTTATATAAGTGATGAAGATGGTATCCTTGGACTTATCGCTTTAAAAGATACACTCCGCCAAGAAACCATTGCTGCTATTCGCGATTTACAAAGCATTGGTGTGGAAGCAATCATGATTACTGGCGATAATGAAGAAACCGCAAAAGCCATTGCTGCTGAAAGCAATATAAAAGAATATTATGCATCCTGTTTACCAGAAACAAAAGTTGAAACGATTAAAAAGTTAAAAGAAAAATACGGTACAGTAGCAATGGTCGGAGATGGTATAAATGATGCACCCGCGCTCGCTACTGCTAGCATTGGTGTTGCAATGGGTGAAGGAACAGACGTAGCTTTAGAAACTGCAGACGTTGTACTTATGAAGAACGAATTGTCTCGACTTTCCCAAGCCATCCGTTTATCAAAACGAATGAACCGTATTGTAAAGCAAAATGTAGTATTTTCTCTAGCTGTAATTGCACTGCTAATCTGTTCAAACTTCTTGCAATTTTTAGCTCTTCCATTTGGTGTTATTGGGCATGAGGGAAGTACAATTCTTGTCATTTTAAACGGGTTACGATTATTAAAAGGAAACAAATAAAAACGGGTCCCTCATAGAGGACCCGCTTTTTTTAATGGTAGCTATTATGCCCGTTCGCACTACTACTTGTTTTATGCTTCGGATGCGAACTGCTCTTTTGTTTATTGTTGTTTTTATTATTGTGGTTCTTTTTATTATTACTCATGAAATATCCCCCCTGTTCCTTTTTATTATGGAACAAGAGCTCATTATTCATTACGGGAATTATTGTCACCCGTTCTATAGTGATGGAGTAGACCATTAATTTCACCGCCAAGTAAAATTACCCATCCAGTTAAGTAAAACCATAACATTAAAATAATAATTCCACCGAGACCACCATATGTATTGGCGTAATTCGCAAACTTATCTACATAATAAGCAAATGAGTACGATACCACAATCCACCCTACAGTAGCAAATATTGCTCCTGAAATGACTTCTCTTCTTTTTAACTTTCGATCTGGTGCAAATGTATATAAAAAACTAAACAAGGCAAATAGTACGAAGAAACTCGCTACTAATCGTGTAATACTCCATACGTAAGAAAAACTATCCGATAAACCAATTGCTTTAAATACCGCTGCCCCAATCACTTGTCCGAATACTGGGACAATTAGAGCAAACACAATCATAAAAATGATGGCTAATGTAAACACAATTGATAAAGCTCTTGTTTTAATAAAGGAACGTGTTTCGGTTACATCATACGCACGGTTAAAAGCATTCATAACCGCATTTACTCCATTTGAAGCAAACCATAGCATCGACAGTAAACCAAATGATAATAAACCACCATTTTGCTCATTTACAACTTTATCTACGTTTACTTCAATTAAGTACATTGCATCTTCAGGTACGTACGGTTCTAATAAATTGAGCACACTTTCTGTTTGAAGGTCAATAAATCCAAGAAGCGTAATTAAGAAAACAAGCCCAGGAAAAATAGCAAGTAAGAAGAAATAAGCGAGCTGTGCTGCCAAGCCCGCTACATCATCACGCATCGTCCGATCGTATAAATCTTTACCGAACGAATAAGTGCGATTTCTTCTTACCTTTTCTAAAATTTTTCTCATATATGTTTAAACGCTTTTCTTCTCTTCTTTATCTTGCTTTAACTCAATGTACGCTTCAGTTTTTTTTTCCTCTGCATGTGAGTCTTTCATAAATAATTCACGTGCTTCTTTCATACCACCATCTTCAGCAACTACTGGCTCTTCTTCTGCTTTAAGCTCATCTACCTTTGGAGATACAGCTTGAATTTCAATCGTTTCTGGCTTTTCTTCTCGCTCAATTTTTTTCTTACTAAAAATTTCTTTCGTTTCTTTTAACGTCTCTACAACTGACGGCGTCAATTTTTTAATTTCTGCTACTTTCGCTTTCACTACATTGAAATCAGCAAGTTCGCGTCCTTTATCTGTAACAGTTTGCACTTTTTCTTTAATCTTTGCATTTTCACCAATTTCAATCATCTTTGTTTTTGCTTTTTCAGCAGTGTTTTTTACCTTTTCACGGTTTTCTTTCTTTAACATGGATACAGCTACACCTGCCGCTACACCAAGCGCAATGTTTCGAGCAATATTATTTTTCTTTGCCATATTCCTTCACCCTTTCATTTCTTATGTTAGAAAGTATTTCTTTCTAAGCTTCCTCATATTCCTTGTTCATTTCGAATGAAAGCTAATAGCTTTGCACACCCTTCTGTTACAAGGTCATACACTTCTTGAAAGTTCCCTGTATAGTAAGGGTCAGGAACGTCTGTCCAGCCACCGTCTGGAACAAAGTCGGACAGCCTACCAATATAGCCTCCAGTTTTACCTAAACTTTTTAAATCTGCTATATTCTTGTTGTCCATGGCAATAATATAATCAAACTTTGTTAAGTCTTCTTTTTCTACTTGCCTTGCTTTAATTCCTTCAAAAACGACTTCATTTTCTTTTAAAATTTTTTGTGTTCCTTTATGTGGCGGATGACCAATGTGCCAATCTCCAGTTCCTGCAGAATCAATGACAATTTTCTCTTCAAGTCCCTCTTTTACGACAAAATCTCGAAAAATCGCTTCTGCCATTGGAGAACGGCAAATGTTCCCAAGACAAACAAATAATACTTGAACCATATTTTTGTTTCTTCCTTTCTTGGTGCATTTCTTAATATATACTTATAGTATAAACAACCAATTATTAAATATAAAGGAAATCCCTACTAATTTAATAGGATTGAAAAGATTCATTAACGAAAATGATAAAAAAATGTTAAGATAGCCTTATGTTATTTTAAAGGGGGACACTTCGGTGGATTTATCCGTAAAGTCAGAAGAAAACGTTGAATATATGGTCGAAGCTATTAAAGAAAAATTACGTATGGTTAATGCTGGAGCGATGAGAGCTGCTAGCTTTAACGAAGAAATGTACGAGGACTTACGTGACATCTATGAGCATGTTATGAAACGTGAAACATTCAGCATTAGTGAAATGCAAGCTATTACAGAAGAATTAGGTACATTAATTAAAAAGTAAAAAAGCCTCTCTTATATGAGGCTCTTTTTTATTTCCAACAAATTCATGACAACTCTTCTCTTTTCCTCAACCAACTGTAAAATATTGTACAATAGAAGTAGAAGCTCATCTTAGATTTTTTCTCCGTACATACTACTCACAAATAATAGCAACACTACCATTGCTAACTGTTTTTACTGGAGGTGCTTACTTATGAGCAAATGGTACAGTAAGACGAAAGATCAAATATTAACGGATCTTAAAACAAATGAACAAAGTGGTTTAACCGCTGACGGTGTAAATGAACGCTTAAAACAATTTGGTTCAAATGAATTAACAGTAAAACAAAAACGTACTTTATGGCAGCGGATTTTTTCCCAAATTAATGACGTCCTCGTATATGTTCTTCTTATAGCTGCCCTTATTTCTGCCTTTGTAGGTGAATGGGCAGATGCAAGCATTATCGCGCTCGTTGTCATATTAAATGCAGTTATTGGTGTCATCCAAGAGTCAAAGGCTGAGCAAGCTTTGGAAGCACTAAAAAAAATGGCAACACCTAAAGCTATCGTAAAACGAGACGGCGAACTAAAAGAAATTCCATCTGAACAAGTCGTTCCAGGTGATATCGTCATGCTCGATGCTGGACGTTATATACCATGTGATTTACGACTTATCGAAACAGCAAATTTAAAAGTTGAAGAATCTGCTCTAACTGGTGAGTCCGTCCCTGTTGATAAGGATGCACTTTATCATCCTTCTATGCAAACTGATGAACAAGTGCCACTGGGCGATCAAAAAAACATGGCCTTTATGTCGACGCTAGTAACATACGGACGTGGCGTTGGTGTTGCTGTTGAAACTGGTATGAACTCACAAATTGGTAAGATTGCTACCCTTTTACATGAATCAGATGATGATATGACACCACTTCAAAAAAGCTTAGCACAAGTAGGAAAATATTTAGGCTTTGTCGCTGTAGCCATTTGCGCTATTATGTTTCTCATCGGTTTTTTACAAGGACGCGATACGTTAGAAATGTTTATGACTGCAATTAGTTTAGCTGTAGCGGCTATTCCTGAAGGACTACCAGCTATCGTTTCCATCGTTCTTGCAATTGGCGTGCAGCGTATGATTAAACAAAACGTTATCATTCGTAAACTACCAGCTGTTGAAGCTCTCGGGTCTGTCACAATTATTTGTTCAGATAAAACAGGTACATTAACGCAAAATAAAATGACCGTTACTCACTTTTATAGTGATAACACATACGCTCAGTTAGAAAATTTGAATGTAAATAATGATGTACACCGTCTATTGTTAGAAAATATGGTGTTATGTAATGATGCGTCTTATAGTAGTGAATCCCAAACTGGGGACCCTACTGAAATTGCCCTTCTCGTTGCTGGCAGCACTTTTAACATGCAAAAAGATCATTTAGAAAATAAACATGAACGTGTTAACGAGCTACCTTTTGATTCTGATCGTAAAATGATGTCAACAGTGCATACATACGATGAAAGCTACTATAGTATGACGAAAGGTGCTATTGATAAACTTTTACCTCACTGCACCCATATCTTTATAAATGACAAAGTTGAGGTCTTCACAAATTCTGATAAAAATCAAATATTAGAAGCTGCCGGGGCAATGTCTCAAGAAGCTTTAAGAGTACTTTCATTCGCATTTAAACAATATAATGCGAACGATGTGGATATTAATCATCTCGAAGAAAATCTCATCTTTATCGGTCTTGTCGGTATGATTGATCCACCACGCACAGAAGTAAAAGATTCCATTACAGAGTGTAAAAAAGCTGGTATTCGTACAGTTATGATTACTGGTGATCATAAGGATACCGCCTTTACAATTGCCAAAGAACTTGGTATTGCTGAAGAAAAATCTGAAATTATGATTGGAACTGAACTAGATAACATTTCAGATACAGAACTAGCAAACAAAATTAATCACTTACATGTATTCGCTAGGGTCTCTCCAGAACATAAAGTGAAGATTGTAAAAGCATTACGTGCGAAAGGAAATATCGTTTCTATGACTGGTGATGGCGTCAATGATGCTCCATCTTTAAAACAAGCAGATGTTGGCGTAGCAATGGGCATTACAGGGACAGATGTTGCAAAAGGCGCAGCAGATGTCGTTTTAACAGACGATAACTTCTCATCTATCGTTAAAGCCGTTGAAGAAGGCAGAAATATTTACCGTAACATAAAAAAATCGATTCTCTTCCTACTCTCTTGTAACTTCGGAGAAATTATCGCTTTATTTTTAGCTATTTTACTTGGCTGGGCGACACCATTACGCCCAATCCACATTTTGTGGGTTAATTTAATTACCGACACACTTCCTGCATTGTCACTCGGTGTTGATCCTGAAGATTCAGATGTGATGAAAGAAAAACCACGACGTGCGAAAGAAAGTCTATTTAGCGGGAGCGTCCCTTTTCTTATTTTCAATGGTGTTGTAATTGGATTTTTAACGTTAGCTGCCTTTATCGTTGGGGCGAAACTCTATGCTGGAGATACAAACTTATTTCCACTTTTCCCAGAGCAAATTGATGAAGATGCTCTATTACATGCTCAAACGATGGCATTTGTCGTTCTTAGTTTTTCTCAGCTCGTTCATTCATTTAACTTGCGTTCAAGAACGAAATCGATTTTCTCAATTGGGATATTTACAAATAAATACTTAGTCTTCTCACTTCTTATTGGTGTTCTTATGCAAGTATGTATCATCTCCATCCCTCCTCTAGCGAATATATTCGGTGTACATGCATTAACATTACGCGATTGGGGATTTGTTCTCTTGTTAAGTATCATTCCGCTCGTTGTGAATGAAATCATTAAATTAGTTAAGAGAAACTAAAAGGCAATGAGGACTGTTCCTCATTGCCTTTTCTTTATCCCACTATTTTCCCGGTAGTAAAACTCCCACCTCAAAATTCAGCTTGAGGTGGGAGATCAACTGCCCATAAACGCCCAATTAGTGAAGGTTAACAATCAGTGAGGATGAACAAAAACCCACTGATTAAAGTTTCACTTTATCCTTGTAATTCTTTTTTGATGTTTTCTGTTAGTGTAGCCATGCGCTTACGACTTTCTTCACGCTCACGTTTATTTTGCTCTTCAATTTGTTGTGTTTCTTGCATACCTCTTGAAATAATGTTCCAAGTTTCTTCAAGTGTTTCCATCTTAATACTAGAAGAACCTGATAATCTCGCTACTTCCACACTTTGAGTTGCGATATTTTGTGCATTTTTCTTCAGTAACTCATTTGTACGACGATCAAGTTCAGCCATAGAATCTGCAACAAGCTTTTGACGTTTCGCATTTACCGCTTGAATGATACCATTTTTAAAGATAGGAATCGTTGTAATAAATGCTGTATTAATCTTACCTATTAATTTATTGTTACCACGTTGAATCATACGAATTTGTGGTGCTGTAAGTAGAGCAACCATACGTGCCTTTTCTAAATCATCAATACGTTGCTCTAAAATTTCAACAGAGTTTTTAAGTGATTCTAATTCAATACCTGCTAGTTGATCATTATTACGTACGCGCTCTTCATACATCGGGACTAACTCTGTATTTAAACGCTCTAATAACATTTCTCCTGCCACTACGTACTTTTCTAAATCTAAATAATACTTTAAGTTTTGCTCATACAAGCCATCTAACGTACCAATTGATTTTTTCATTTCATCTTGATACTTCGTAATTTCTACGTATACTTTATCCATTTCGCGACCCATTGTCTGATACTTACTAAAGATTTGTTCAATCATTTTATCTGCTTTTTTGAACATACGTGAGAAGAAACCACTTTTCTCTTCCGCAAAATCTTTACTATCAAACCTGTCCATAATTTTACCAAGCTGTTTTAATAATTCACCAGAGTCTTCTATTTTTGATAAAGACATTGTATGTAAAATTTGATCAGCGAAACGTGAAATTTCCATAGACGGTTCTTTTCCAAGCTCGATTAATTCTAACTGATCTTTAATATCTACCGCATTATAAATACGTTGTACTTCCGCATCTTGTCTAAGTTGTAAACGGACATCTTGTGCGGTTTGCTCATTTAATTCTGTTTTTGAATCTAGTACGACTGGGTTATTCATATGGTATTCTCCCTTTCCTTATAAAAATGGACGAAATAGTCCTTTTATTGTTTGTGATAAATTTTTATAGGCTGATGAACCATGAAACTCAAGATCAAAATTAACTTCCTCAAGCCAATGTGAATCAAATGCGCCTGCTTCAATATACGGTTCAATATCGTTTCTCCCCGTTGGATTGAAATGGAATACATCTACTCCAATTTGATTTAAAAATAGTAGTAAAACAGCATCGGAACGAGTTAATTCTCCACTCTTCTCATTATTAAATATAACAATTTTCGGTACATCTTGTGAATAATCAAATTTCTCAAGCTGTTCTAAAATATTCGGTGGTATTTGAGAGAGCTGCGCGAAAACATATAGTGCTACCTCTTGTTTCATCTCTTTCCCAACTGGTTTACACATTTCACTTTCACACGTATGGATGATTGCCTCTGCAATACCATGCTGTAAACCTTCCGGTAAACGCTTATGCGGCCACCAATGGCTATTCATAATTAAATCCGGGTGTAACTTTCCTCCGCGGTCCAATGCATCTCGGTAATGATATTGGAAATTCGCTTTTTGTTCTTTCGTAAACGGGAATGTATTAATTAATAAACTGTTATCGAATGATGTAACTGCCTTTAATCGTTGAAAATATTCTTTATCGTTCTTTGAAACGCCTGATATTTTTGCAAATAAAGAAGGGATATAAATGTGTTTATTTTCAACAAAGAATGTTGGGCGTACAAACGACTTTTCTTTCGTAATTAAAAAGAGTTCATCATATGTCGTTTTTAATGTACGTGCTACAGGTGTATACGAACGGAATTGCCACGGCTTATACAGTAGTGAATTATCATGGTGAAGTACTTGCTCAATTTCCTTTGAAGCTTGGTACGCTACTGTTGCGACGCGTTCGCGACGACGATCGGGAAATGGTTCAAGAGAAATACGGCTTGAATGAGACACAACAAAAGTTCTTCCCGCTTCATCGATATTCTCAAAGCCATCTTTTCCTTCCGGGTGATAATAAAGTACATCACAGCCGAGCATAATAAGAAAGTATAAGAAATATATACGACTTTCCTGTGCATCACCATACCAAATGATACGCGGCATTTGTTTCTTATAATTAATCGTAGAAAACCACTTCGTTACATAATTCTCACTTAACTTAATCATATCGATTAAGAAACGACGGAATCCTTCTGTCTTTAAAGATTGATTATGTTGTTTCTCATACAATTTCAATACAGAAATAAACGTCGTATGTATATAATGTTGCAAATCAGGATTGTCTACTTGCGGTAATAGTTGCTTTCCAGACAAATGGGCTACAAGCCTATTTACTGTAAGTCCATTTGGTGCTTCTTGATGTAACGCAAAAACTTCTTGAATATGACGCAGTTTTTCGGAATCAATCACCTTATTTAAATTTTGTTCATGCAAAACCTCAATCCCTTTTGCTTCACTATAATCAGATAAATCATTGAAATATTCATCTACATCATTAGGAACACCAAGAATACGCGTTGCTATATAACTAAATTTCATTTCATTCTCTGTCAGTTCATATTGTGGGCGTTTTTCTAAAAGCGCTTCAAATTGTTTTAAATCTGATTCTTCTTTTAATGCACATGGTTGAAGTGTAAAACGTGAAAACACAACAGTTCACCTCCAAAAACATTTACGTTTTTATAAAGTCTCTCTTCTATTATAAACTATTTTTAGTTATAAAAAATGGGCGCTCGCATAACGAGCAAACCCATTTCAATTATTTATGATTATTTTTAGTAGCTGCAACTTCTTCTTTAGCCTGTCCAGAATTCTTCATGTAGTGAATTATAAATGTTGCTCCAAATGCTACAAGTAAAATAATAAAGAACAGTGTATGACTAATGTGAATATCAATTAGAGACAATAACATTTTCGCTGCAATAATTAGAATTAAAATATACGCTGTTGTTTCTAATTCTGGAATACGCTCTAACAATTTTAAAAATACGCCAGCAATACCACGCATCATTAAAATACCGAGCATTCCGCCTAATAGTAAAATCCAAACTTCATTTGATACACCAAATGCAGCAAGTACGCTATCTACAGAGAACGCGATATCCATTAATTCAACCATCGCAACCGTTCCCCAGAAGACACCGAACATTCTAAAGAGAATACTATTTTGATTCATACCATGAGCTTCCTCTTCTTCACTTGCACCTTTACGCTTATCAATAAAGTATTTCACTGATAACCAAGCAAGGTAAAGCGCACCAAGAAGTTTTACCCACCATAATTTAATTAAGAACATTCCAATTCCAATCGCAATAAAGCGGAACACATAAGCTCCAATAAGTCCGTAGAATAATGCTTTTTTACGTTTCTCTTCCGGAAGATGTTTTACCATTACCGCTAACACAAGTGCGTTATCAGCAGATAGTAACCCTTCAAGTACAACAAGTGTACCAATTAATCCCCAAGATACTGGATCTTGCAACACTTTAATCCACATATCTAAGTCGAAAAACTGAGCATACGTATTAATGATTTCTTGCAAAATGCTCATCTTACCTTTATCCCCTATTCTTTGCTAGATTTATAGAAAGGTCAAAAAAAGGAAACGAATGTCGTTTCCCTTCTTATGCATCCAAGCCATACGCTCTTACAAGCGCACCTAATCCACCTTGGAAACCGCTTCCTACTGCATTAAACTTCCACTGTCCATTATGACGGTATAATTCACAAAAGACAACTGCTGTTTCAATGGAGAAATCTTCCCCTAAATCAAAACGAAGAACTTCTTCGTTTGTTTCCTCATTCGCTAAACGAACGAATGCGTTTCCGACTTGTCCAAAGTTTTGATTACGGCCTTCACCATCATAAATTGTAACTGTGATTGCAATTTTATGTACCTCTGCTGGAACTTTCTTCAAATCGACAACAAGTTGCTCATCATCGCCTTCACCTTCACCTGTACGGTTATCTCCTGTATGCAGAACAGATTCACAAGGAGACTGTAAATTGTTATAGAAAATAAAATCAGTTTCCTTCGTACATTTTCCGTTCGCATCTAATAGAAATGCCGATGCATCTAAATCGAAATCAGATCCACCATCATAAGATTTAATATCCCACCCAAGACCAATTACCGCTTTTGTTAAACCAGGGCTTGTCTTACCTAAATCGATCTTCTGTCCTTTTTGTAACTGAATAACCATTTATATTCACCTCTATATTTTAATCTTTAAAAATATATCCATCAGTAAACATGCGTTTCACCGATGGATATATAAATCTATTACTCTACATCTAAACCAAAGTTATTACATAGAGAACCTAATCCACCTTGGAATCCACTTCCAATTGCATTGAACTTCCATTCACCTGCATGACGGTATAATTCACCCACTACTACCGCTGTTTCAATAGAGAAGTCTTCTCCTAAATCGTAACGAATTAATTCTGCATTTTTCTCTTCATCTAGAATACGTACGAAAGCGTTAGAAACTTGTCCAAAGTTTTGGCTACGGCCTTCTCCATCATAAATTGTAATTGTGAAACAAATACGTTCGATGTGAGCAGGAACATTTTTCAAATCTACTTTAATTGATTCGTCATCGCCTTCACCTTCGCCTGTGCGGTTATCTCCTAAATGCTCTACAGCACCATTCGCACCTTTTGGATTATTGTAGAAGACGAAATCCTCTGCGCCTGAAACTTTACCATTCGCACCTACTAAGAAAATACTAACATCTAAATCGAAATCGTTTTGTCCGTCATAACGATTCGTATCCCAACCAAGTCCTACAAGAACTTTTGAAAGACCTGGATTCGTTTTTGTTAAATCTACCTTTTGTCCCTTTTTCAACGAAATTGATGCCATATACAATTCCTCCTCGGTTTATTTTATTGATAACGTGATACAATCTCACTTAAATTTTTATCTTGTGTTCCTTCTCCAACCGCTGAAAACTTCCACTCACTTCCGTGTCGGTACATTTCTCCTGCAATTAGAGTCGTTTTGCCAGCATAGTTATCTGACAAGTTATAACGTGCTAATTCTTCACCTGTTTGCGGGTTTTGAATACGAATATATGCATTACGAATCATCCCAAAATCTTGACGACGATTTACACAGTCATAAATATTTACAACGAATACTAAACGATTAATACGGCTCGGAACTTTATGTAATTCTACGAAAATTGTTTCGTCGTCACCAGCGCCTTCACCTGTTAAATTATCTCCTGAATGAATAATACTACCACAAGTAGAAAGTTTGTTTCCAAAGTAAACTAAATCATTTTTATTTAAAAAACGCTCTCCTTCTAACATAACAACTGATGCATCACAATCTACATTTGGTTTACTTCCAAATAATGAAGACAGAAACCCACCTGATTGCCCAATTGGATCCCAGCCTAAGCCAACCTGTAGTTTTGCTACTCTCGGTTGTCCTTTCGTTAAATCGATCTTTTGTCCTTTTTCTAAAATAATAGGCATGAAGTTTCTTCCTTTCTACAAAGCATTTTCCTAATCGGAAAATATTGTATTCTTCTCTTATATTGTAGCATTATTTATCTATTGAGAAAAAGAATAAATTCTCAATTATATGAAAACACCTATATCATTTATTTATATTGATGTAAGAAGTGGTAAATCGAACCAATCACTCCTGCGTGATTACGATTTTGTGCGATTTTAATCTCGCAATTACTATAAATCTCAGGATTTAAATATTTTCGTACCTCTTCCTTTACTTCTTCTAAAAATCGATTACCTCTATTAGTAATCCCTCCACCAATAATAATTACTTTTGGATTGAAGATATAAGCAAGATTACTAATTCCAATGGCTAAATGTTTAAAGAATATTTGAACGGCATGTATAACTTCTTTATCCTTCTGATCATATAATTCAAAAATTTTTTCACCGTTCCAATTCCCGCTACCTTTATACTTCCGCACAAGAGAAATTAACCCTGAAATCGAGGCAACCTCTTCAAATTGTTTCCCTTCGATCAACATATTGCCCCATTCACCAGCACTAAATGAATGACCTCTGTACAGTTTTTTATTAATAACAATAGCTCCCCCTATTCCCGTTCCAAGGGTAAGCATAATGCAATTATTTTCATTTCTTCCAACACCTTGCCACATCTCTCCAAACAAAGCACAATTGACATCATTTTCAATGGATATAGGAACTTTTAATACAGCTTGTAATCTATCAATAATAGGAATACCAGCATAGCGTGGAATATGATCCACGCCGCCAGTTATGATTCCTCTATGAATATCTACAATTCCGGCTGTACTAATACCGATTCCAGAAACAACATGTTCATTCATTAATTGCTCCGCCAAGCTAATAATCTTTTGAACGATTTGTTCCCCACCTAAATGGGCCTCTGTTAATGTAGTTTCGTGATTTAGTAATATCCCAGATTTTGAAATAATCCCATATTTAATCTGTGTACCACCAATATCAAATGCGATATATTTTTTCACACTGTCACTTCCTCTAACATTATGAACTTCACTTTTCTGCATTGAAATGATGATGTTTTCCTTTAATAAGAGTTCACAAGATTTACAGATCCAGCTTTTACGTAGACACTGTTGTATTCTTTATTATCCGAAACAATTTCATAATACGATCCTTGTGGTGTATTAACTGTTTTCTTAATGGCTACCATAATGTTGCGAGATGTCATTCCAGTCTGACCTTCAGCCATACTTTTGAATATCGGAGAACCTGCCGTTAACGTTCCAAGTCGATATTTATTTAAATCTTTACTTCCATTCATTGCATCAATTCTATACATAAGCGAGGCAATTTGCTGTCCCCAATTTTCATCACTTGCATACATGACGTTCATTCCTTGTGCCTTATCTCCTAAGTTTCCACCATTATATGTATTTCCACTTGGATTTAAGTAATGCTTATCTATATATGCCGCACAAAAATCAATACCTTCTTCCCATGTTTTGAATCCAGTTGCACCATTATATGGATCTGAATCTACCGCTCTAAAGCCAAATAAATTTTTCTTATCTTGCGCGATACGACTTGTTCCCCATCCTGATTCTAAAATTGCATGTGACACTAAGTAACCCGCATTCATCTTATATTTCTCTGCTGCACTTACAAAATATTTTCCTAATCCAATAAGTGGACTCTTTGCATTCGATTTACGTAAGAAATTATCAATTTCATCTCCTGTATAAGTAGATGTTGCACGAAGTGGCATATACTCAAAGTATTGATAACTATCTTGTCCTCCAATTTGCTTCTTATCAAAAGCCTCGTAACGCTCTCCTTCTTTTAAATGTTTCGGAGCATTACCAATTTGATACGTTGCATGTTTACCATTTTCCGGATTGTATACATAATGATATAACTTGCCATTTTTAGTTGCATAATACGACGTTTTCTCACCAGTCATTGTCGGATGTAATGTAACATCATTTATATTCACATAACCTGTCATACCATCAATTTGGACATGAATACGATCATCAACAGCTTTTACAAATTTCAGGTCAGCTCCACCCTTTACATATGTGAGCTTTTTACCCGTCGTAATATCATAAATATTAATAACACCATTTGCACGAACGAAACCTTGCTTCATATTTACAACTTTACCGTCACTTTTAATGTAAGCATCTTCTTTCATATTCTGCATAATTTGTGTTGCTTCCGCTTCATTTGGTTTTTGAACCTTTTGTGATGAGGTAACAATTTCATAAGAAGACGAACCTTGTTTAACTTTTAAGAACTGTAACGAAACATAACCCTCTCCGCCATTAAAACGGATTTTTGCCCAGCCATTTTCTTTTCCTATGATCGTAACAGTCTCTCCATTTTTCAAATGACCGACAGCTGCCGCACCTGTTGATGGACCTTTACGTACATTTAATAAAGACGCATTTACAACTGCTCGTTCTTCTGTTACCTGTCCAGGGTTTGTTGGGTTTGTTGGATCTATGGAATCTTTACCAATCGTTATAAACTCTAACGACACATAACCTTCTTTTCCTTGGTAATTGATTTTCGCCCAGCCATTTACTTTTCCTAGTACTGTTACTTTTTCACCATTTTTTAAGTTTCCTAGAACCGAGCTACTTGTATTCGCCGCACTTCTTACTCGGAGACTTGTCGCATTGATCGTTCCTACTTCTTGCGTTCCATTCGTAATGTCTTCCGCTGGCTTTTCTTCTTGTTTTCCTGCTTCTAACTTCACAAACTCTAACGACACATACCCTTCTTTTCCTTGGTAATTGATTTTCGCCCAGCCGTTTGCTTTTCCTAGTACTGTTACTTTTTCACCATTTTTTAAGTTTCCTAGAACCGAGCTACTTGTATTCGCCGCACTTCTTACTCGGAGACTTGTCGCATTA
>NZ_JAAMNK010000009.1:45427-178821 GCF_011066025.1 Bacillus sp. EKM202B
TTTTTCACCATTTTTTAAGTTTCCTAGAACCGAGCTACTTGTATTTGCCGCACTTCTTACTCGGAGACTTGTCGCATTAATCGTTCCTACTTCTTGCGTTCCATTCGTAATGTTTTCCGCTGGCTTTTCTTCTTGTTTTCCTGCTTCTAACTTCACAAACTCTAACGACACATACCCTTCTTTTCCTTGATAGCTGATTTTCGCCCAGCCATTTGCTTTTCCTAGTACTGTTACTTTTTCACCATTTTTTAAGTTTCCTAGAACCGAGCTACTTGTATTCGCCGCGCTTCTTACTCGGAGACTTGTCGCATTGATCGTTCCTACTTCTTGCGTTCCATTTTTAATCGTTGCATCTGATGTTTTCGGTTGTTCCGGCTTTTTTATCTCTTCTGTGTTGCCATCAATTTTCACAAACTCTAACGATACATACCCTTCTTTTCCTTGATAGCTTATTTTTGCCCAACCATTCGCTTTTCCTAGTACTGTTACTTTTTCACCATTTTTTAGGTTCCCTAAAACCGAGCTACTTGTATTCGCTGCGCTTCTTACTCGTAAGCTTGTTGCATTGATTGTTCCTACTTCTTGTGCTCCATTTTTGATTGTTGGTTGCAGTTGCTTTTGGCCAGAAGTGTCAGGTGTTTGAATTGCATCTCCAAATTTTAAAAACTCTAAAGATACATATCCCTCTTTTCCTTTATATTCAATCTTTGCCCAGCCGTTCGCTTTTCCTAATACCGTTACTTTTTCATTTTTTTGAACATAGCCAATCATTGAACTACCTAGAGTTGGACTATTACGTACATTCAAACGAGTTGCCGTAACAATTCCCTCTTCTTTTTGTCCATTATTAATCGTTAATTGTTGTTTTTGTTCAACGTTTGGATTTCCATTCGAAAATCCTAAAAATTGTAATGTGACATACCCCTCTTTTCCATCATGAGAAATTTTAGCCCATTCTTTTTCCTTACTTAAAACTTGTACATTTGTTCCCTTTTTTACTGTTCCTATAACTTTCCCTTGAGTTGTAGGTTGTTCACGTATATTTAAATTTGTTGCATTTACTGTCGCTAAATTATCACTTTCTGCAAAGGCATGCGTCGAAATAAAAGATGTTGCTGTCGCTAGAAATGTACCTGTTATTATTTGTTTTGTTGTTTGTTTCATAATTTTTTATAAGAATATAAGAAATCCTATATTCTTCAGCCCTCCCTTTTTTATTCTTCTTACTATTAATCTTAACATATCATTCCGAAATATTTATTTTGAATATCTAAATATAGCCATAAAATTTGTGAACATCTTATCTATATAGTTTTTTGCATAAAACTATATCTCCTATGAAATATTACAAAGGGATGTATTTTAGATGGAATATTAATTTTTCAGGAGGAAAACAATGACGAAAATCTTCATTTTAGCATCAACACTTTCTTTATCTTTTTTTAGCGGCTTGAATATCGGTAATGCAGCCACGGAAAACTTCTCTCCAACAAACGCTATTGTACAAAACAGCGATCATTTAGCAGAAGGAAACTCAAAAGATAATAATAAACCTCCAGGAAGCAACGGTTCTGGTGGTAGCGGTTCTGATGACAGCGGTTCTGGTGGCAGCGGCTCTGATGGTAGTGGTTCTGGTGGCAGTGGTTCTGGTGGTAACGGTTCTGGTGGCAGCGGCTCTGATGGCAGTGGTTCTGGTGGCAGCGGCTCTGGTAGCAACGGTTCTGGTGGTAGCGGCTCTGGTGACAGCGGCTCTGATGGCAGTGGTTCTGGTGGCAGTGGTTCTGGTGGTAACGGTTCTGGTGGCAGCGGCTCTGATGGCAACGGTTCTGGCGGTAGCGGTTCTGGTGACAACGGTTCTGATGGCAATGGTTCCGGTGGCAACGGTTCTGATGGCAGTGGTTCCGGTGGCAACGGCTCTAGTGGCAACGGTTCTGGTGGCAATCGAGTTAAGGGCGATAGCAGTTTGCAAGATGGCAAAGGCTCCCAAGATGGCAATCGAGTTAAAGGGGATAGCAGTTCACAAGGTGGTAACGTAAAAGATAATGCGACAAAACAAGGTGATAAGTTACCTAATACTGCAGCACATTATCCTGCATCTATTTTAATAGGACTTTCAACATTCCTAATTGGTATGTTATTGTTTATTCGCCGTAAAAATGCAAAATAAAGACCAACATCCTTCCATCTAAAAAATACATGAAACCAATATAAAACTAAAAAGGGCTTTGGATTGCAGTTTATTATGCAACCCAAAGTCCTTTTGGCATCTATCAGAAAGCGTATTAATATGCTTTTCCCCAATAGACCATGTGCTTTGCTTCTTTACTACAGCAAATACATTCGTCAGCTAAATGTTCTTGCTCAAAAGGCATACAACGTGAAGATACTCCAACTTCTTCTTTTAATTTCTCTTCACAAGCTAGTTCTCCACACCACATCGCCTTAATAAACCCTTGCTTTTCATCAGCTGCTTTTTTCATCTCTTCGAAATTCGTCACACTATACGTATTCTCATCGCGAAATACTTTTGCTTTATTAAATAAAGAATGATGAATTTCCTCCAGTAATGATGGAATGCGTTCTTCTAATTGATCCATTGATATACATTCTTTTTCTTTCGTATCTCTTCTTACAAGTACAACTTGATTCTTTTCAATATCCTTTGGACCCACTTCTAATCGAATTGGAATTCCCTTCATTTCATACTCATTAAATTTCCAGCCCGGTGTTTTAGTGCTAGCATCTATTTTTACACGCGCAACCTTCTGAATACGTCCTTGTAACTCTGTTGCTTTTTCTAACACACCTTCTTTATGCTGAGCAATAGGTACAATAACAACTTGTACTGGAGCGACTTTGGGCGGCATTACAAGTCCGTTATTATCACTATGGACCATAATAAGTCCACCTATCATTCTCGTTGATACACCCCACGAAGTCTGGTGTACATATTGCCACTTACCGTTACGATCTAAAAACTTAATATCAAATGCTTCAGAGAAATTCGTTCCAAAGTTATGAGATGTTCCTGTTTGAAGTGCTTTTCCATCATGCACTAAACTTTCAATCGTATAAGTTGCCTTCGCTCCCGCAAACTTTTCTTTTTCTGTTTTTTGTCCTTTAATTACTGGTATCGCTAAGTATTCCCCACAGAAAGAGGCATATAGATTTAAAATATTTAACGTTTCAGCTTGCGATTCTTCTGCCGTTTCATGAATCGTATGGCCTTCTTGCCATAAAAATTCAGTCGTACGAAGGAATGGTCTCGTTGTCTTTTCCCAACGAACTACTGAACACCACTGATTATATAACTTTGGCAAATCATTATATGATTGAACAATCTTTGAGAAATGCTCACAGAATAAAGTTTCCGATGTAGGACGTACACAAAGTCTTTCCGCTAACTTTTCATCCCCGCCATGCGTAACCCATGCTACTTCAGGAGCAAATCCTTCAACATGATCCTTCTCTTTTTGCAATAAACTCTCTGGGATAAACATTGGCATATACACATTCTCATGACCAGTTTCCTTTAACTCTTCATCCATCACTTTCTGCATATTCTCCCATAAGGCATAACCGTACGGACGCAGAATCATACACCCTTTTACACTTGAATAGTCAACAAGTTCAGCTTTTTTTACAATATCGGTATACCACTGCGCAAAGTCCTCTTCCATCTTCGTAATGGCTTGCACTTGTTCTTTTGCCATAGTCAGTCTTCCTCCTTTTAGAAAATACAAAAAAGCCCGCGCCCCTAAATAGGGACCGAGCTTTGCCGGCGTTACCACCCTGATTCATACACAAAAATTGTATATGCTCTCTTTTTGATAACGGGAATTTCCCGCTGCATATGCAGAACTCAAAGGTAGGTTCCATATCGCCCTTTAAGAATCTTTCAGCCAAACGGATTCTCTCTCTGCAAAAAAGGTTGGACATGTACTAGTCCTTTTTCAGCGTTATAACGAAATAAATTTGTTGATTATCATAATACAAATTCTTTTTTAAAACAATAGCTAATTTTCTTATTTTTATATATTCTTTTCATTTTTTGTAGTTTTATACGTAGCTCTTTCGAACGATTTTCACAAGTTGATGTGCAACCATACCGATAAGTGTACCAAGTAGAACGAAGAAACAAATAAATCCATATCCCATTCCTTCCCACCCACCAATAGCTATCATTGTTACAGGAAAGAAAGCTAAACAAAGAAGTACTAAACTAAGTGAAAATATAATATCAAACTGTTTGTCTGGAAAACGTTTCTTTAGTAAATATGAAATAGCAAATACTAGGAGAATCGTGATTCCACCAATGATGTAAAAAATACCAAATCCATCTAGCCAGTCCATAGTATTCCCTCCTTTCATTCAATCCCTTATACTTATTATATGTTTAATTTTTCTGAAAATAAATAATAAATTTTATTCAGAAACATATTTTTATTACTAGGTATTAATAGTAATATATAAGAATAGGTTTTATATAATTAGGAGGATTACTTTATGGATAAAGCATTAACTAATCGTGTCATTATTTTATCATTCGACTGTTTATCAGCTTTAGATTTTCCTATACTACAAAAATTACCTAACTTCCAATCTCTAATAAAAAAGGGCGCGGTTGTAGAAAAAGTAGAACCAATTTATCCTTCTGTAACATATCCAAGCCACTCAACAATCGTTACTGGAAACTACCCTAATAAACATGGTGTTGTTACCAATACTTTACTTCAACCAGGACGTGAATCACCAGATTGGCATTGGTACCGGAAATCGATAAAAGGAACAACATTATATGATGAAGCACGCAAAGCAAATTTAACGACAGCAGCCCTTCTTTGGCCTGTTACTGGAAGAGCAAACATTGATTACAATTTACCGGAAATCTTTCCAAATAGACCGTGGCAAAATCAAATTTTAGTTTCATTATTTAGCGGTAGCCCGCTATACCAATTAGATTTAAATCGACGGTTCGGTCATATACGAAATGGATTATCACAACCTGAACTCGATGATTTCGTTCTTGCTTCTGCTGTACATACAATCCTTACAAAAAGGCCTAATGTCATGTTTGTGCATTTCACTGATTTAGACACACAAAGACACTATCATGGCTTTGAATCTAACGAAACAATAGCAGCTATCCATAGGCACGACGAACGTCTAGGAAAAATTATTCATGCATTAAAAGAAAGTGGAATATACGAAGAAAGTACAATTATTGCCCTTGGTGATCATAGCGCTTTAAGTGAAAACAAATCAATTCAATTAAATGTGCTATTCCATCAAAAAGAGCTTATATCTCTAAATAAAGAAGGTAAATTAGTAGACTGGAAGGCCTACTGTCAAAGTTGCGACGGTTCTGCCTATGTATATGTGAAAGACAAAAACGATACGGATACCATTCGGGAAGTACAACTACTTCTTGAAGAACTGCTTCAAAATAAACAAAATGGCATTGAATTTATACTTCATGATGAAGCGGCGAAAGAATCCGGTGCAGATGGTAATTGTTTATTTATGTTGGAAGCACAAGAGGGGTATTATTTCACTGAAAATTATACCGGTGATTTTATAAAAGAAATTACTAAAAAAGATGTTACTTCTAGTAAAAAATATACATTTGGAACTCATGGTTACTCCCCAACAAAGCCTAACTATGAAACAATTTTTATCGCTGCTGGAAAAGGTATTCAAAGTGGCGTTACAATCCCGTATATGAGACTTATTGATGAAGGTCCGACTATCGCAAGATTACTCGGTTTGCACTTAGGCGAAACAGACGGATCCATTATAGAGGATTTACTACAATTGTAAAGAACTGTGTATATTTGTAAAAGTTATGTAAAAATCATCACTGTTTCTCTTTTTATAATTTTTATTTTTGTACACTGTTAGTAGAACAATTTAAGGGGGAACATTATATGAAAAAAATGTCCAGACAAGAAAAAAGCTGGATATTATATGATTGGGCGAATTCGGTATATTCGCTCGTCATTACAACTGCACTATTCCCAATTTACTTTAAAGCAGCTGCAAAAGAAGCTGGACTATCTGGTGCAACTTCAACAGCATATTGGGGATATGCAAACTCATTCGCTACACTTTTAATTTCTATACTTGCTCCTATTCTCGGCACAGTTGCTGATTATAAAGGGTTTAAAAAACGATTTTTCACATTCTTCTTTGGACTCGGCATCGTATTTACAAGTATGCTAGCAGTCGTCCCAACATCCCAGTGGTACTTATTACTAGGTTGCTATATGCTAGCACTAGTCGGTTTTGCTGGAGCAAACATTTTTTATGATGCATTTTTAGTAGATGTTACCTCTAAAGATAGAATGGATCGAATTTCTACACGAGGCTTTGCATTAGGCTATATTGGGAGCACAATTCCTTTTATCGGTTGTATCGCTCTTATTATTCTTGCTCAAAAAGGCACTATCCCTTTATCAGTCGGCATTGCCAGTCAAATTTCATTCGCAATAACAGCTCTTTGGTGGGGATTATTTACAATTCCAATGCTAAAAAACGTAGAGCAAACACATTATATTGAACGCCATCCAAGACCAATTGCAATGAGCTTCAAACGCCTTGCTGATACTTTTAAAAATATTAAAGAATATAAAACAGTCTTTATGTTCCTAATCGCCTATTTCTTCTACATTGACGGGGTCGATACAATTATTACTATGTCTACCGCTTACGGAACAGATCTCGGTATTAGTGCAACGAATCTATTAATCATCTTATTTGTCACACAAATTGTAGCTTGTCCATTCGCTTTATTATACGGAAAATTATCAGAAACATTTACAGGGAAAAAAATGCTATATGTTGGTATTATTATTTATATCATCATTTGCACATATGCTTATTTCTTAAAAACGACACTCGATTTCTGGATTTTAGCAATGTTAGTTGCCACTTCTCAAGGTGGTATTCAAGCACTTAGTCGTTCCTATTTTGCAAAACTAGTACCTAAAGAATCGGCAAATGAATTCTTCGGATTTTATAATATATTTGGCAAGTTTGCCGCGATCATGGGTCCAGTATTAGTCGGTGTTACAACGCAATTAACGGGAAAAACAAACGCTGGTGTCCTTAGTATTATCGTATTGTTTATTATAGGTGGATTCTTATTAACTAGAGTTCCTGAAAATGATACACCCGTTACACCACCTAATCCGAAAACTAAAACGCTATAAAAAGAAGATCCCCTTCACACAAGAAGAGGATCTTTCTTTATTTTTAACGATAACGCTTTACAAGTAAAAACTCTACAGCTGGCTTTACAACTCTAGCGGCACATAACGTAAGTAAAAGCGGTACATCATGAAAATCTATCCATTTATTAAAACCTACCGATGCGAAAAAAAACCAAAAAATAAATACAATGCGTACATAATATGTAACATTTGCACTTGTTTTTCATACATGTTTTTCTAAATCTTTCTTCTCCTCATTTGCCCTTCAACATTATGCGATGCTACAAATAAATAGTGCATACCAGTTTACTTGAAGTTCAATTAACCAATAGTAAAGTGCAAATGCTAGCATACTTATAACTACTAATGTCGTAACTAAAAGACTTATTTTCTCTTTCCCCTACAGCTTATACAAAAATAGTTTATCAACAGTTGTTCCCAATACTTCCGCTAAACGAAAAGCTAACGCTAAGCTTGGATCATATTTATTATTCTCAATTGCATTTATCGTCTGTCTTGATACGCTACACTTATCAGCTAATGCACCTTGTGAAATATTATTTTCAGTGCGTAATTCATAAATTTGATTTTTCACATCTTTTCTCCTAACATGTAAAATCGTTTTTACAACATTAGTATATAATCGGTACATTTCATTGTCAAAAGACTGCCACAAGAAAAGGGAGCAATTCTGCTCCCTTACAATGGTTATTTCGAGGCTAACGAATTTGTTAGTTCCTCTTTATTAGCGACATCTTCTTTATTTATTTGCATGCGTAGAACTGGTCCAATCGCTAATAAAATAAGTGACATCGCTATACAAAATACAATAACTAATGAAGTCATTTCCTTCAATCCTCCAGCTAGTGATGTTCCAATTAACATTGCCCCCATAAACATTGGTAAAATGGTTCCATTTACTCTTCCAATCATATTTTCTGGTACAAGTTGAATCATAAGCGTACCGACAACGATATTAACACAAGCTAAACAAATACCTGTTCCAAATCGCATCAAACTAGTAATCCAAAATGATGTGGACAACCCTTCGACTAAAAATGAGATTGCTAATATACTCATACCAAATACAAACATCTTTTTCGGATTTACTTTTGAAGCGAAAACCGCAGCAACAATACCACCGATTAGCATACCTATTCCATCCGCTGCTGCTAAATATTGAACTGCTTCCTTTTCCATTCCAAGACGTTCTATTACAAGAAACACCTCTAATGGATTCGTTAATCCAACAGCTAAGCCCATAATTGTGAAAGTGATCGTAATCATACGTAAATTTTTCGTATGAAGAACGTATTTCCATCCTTCTTTTATATCATTTTTTAATGATCCCTTCACTGCTTGCTCTTGTTCAATCCATTTCGGTAAAAATGAAAGGGCGATAGCAGATAATAAAAATAAAATGATTAAACTATATAGTGACGTAAATAAACCAAGTTGTGTATACACAAGCGATCCTACAACTGGTCCGAAAATCATAAACAATGACTGTAATGTTTGGTTAAATGCAATCGCATTTGCTACCTGTTCTTCCTTTACATAGCGCTTAAATATGCGTGAAGATGAAGGCTGAGAAAACTGACCTACAATTGCGGAAACGAGTGTCGCAAAAAATATTGCCTGCCAGTAATCAATCTTTAACAATAAAACAATCCCTATAATAGACAGTACACTTAACACATCCCCAGCAACCATTGTTCTTTTCGGGTTCCAGCGATCTGCTAACGCGCCACCAATGAAAGAAAAAATAAAAATAGGTGCATATTCCATGACCGATAATAGTGAGACTGAAACTGGATCATTATTCGTCCGCTCCATTATGAAATACAATAGGGCCATATTTCTGATCCAAATCGCAAATTGTTGTAAAATATCGGATGCCATAACGAGCATAAATGCTCGATTTTTAAATAAAGCTTTCATTTCCGCTCCTCCTTTTATAAACCGACCATTCGGTCTAATTCATTTTAAAAGAAAAGCCGCTGACTTATTATTCAGCTGCCATCCCTTTTAACAATACATCTATTGCCTTTTTATAAACTCGCTTTAACTCGTTATAATCTAGCTCATAGTAAAGCACTCCAAGCCCTGATAATAAGCCATGTACAATATACATCAAATCGCGCGCATTTTCTTCACGAAACTCTCCAGACTGTATACCTGTTTCGATTAATCTCTCAAACATAACATATGATTCTCTAGTTAAAGCTAATAATTCATCTAGAACCTCTTTGCTCACAACTTGGCTCATAGAAAATTCCTCTATTGCACTCGAAATAGGTTGTTGTATATCCTCTACATAATATTCTGCGAGACCATATAATTTTTCAATACTAGTACTATACAACTTCTCTTTTTCATTCCATTTTTCAAGCCAATCATACGTATGCTGTTTTACTACAAATAAAAATAATTCTTCTTTACTTTTAAAATGGTAATAAATACTCCCTTTACTTCGCTCTGTAATTTCACAAATATCTTCCATAGATGTGGCTGCATAGCCTTTTTGTGAAAACAGATTTTCTGCTTTGTATGCAATTTCCTTCTTTATCTCTTCTGCGCTTTTTCTCATACTCACACCCCTTTAAACCGACCGTTCAGTCTAATGATAACAAATGAAAAACCTCTTTCGCAAGAGGCTATATTCCTTATTTACGAAAACGTACTTTCAAACCAAGTTCGGATCATATGTATTGTTCCAAATTTAAATCCAAGTTTAACAAGAAATACACCTCCAGCAACTAATAAAAACAATGCTACTTTCCCTTTATTTTTCATTTTCGGTTCCCTTCCCATTTCCATTCTCCTTATCATGTTAAAAATATTAAACAAACGTTTATTTAACTGTTAGTGTGCGTATGTAAGCCAACTAATCAAACGTTTGTTTAAAAAAGAAATACGCCTATATAAGGCGTATTCTTATCAATCACCGCAACTACCTCCACTATCTCCTCCAAAAGACCCTCCACAGTCATGTGAACTGCTATCATGTGAGCTGTCATTATTATCAGATCCAGCAAAGAAAAAAAGCGGTGATGAGTTATTAGACGAATTATGTATGTTATTTTGTTTCGTAAGGTTTACTTTCTTTTTGTTTGATCGAACAGCTATTACAATTATTCCAATGACAACAAATAATAGTATGACAATAATAAATTCCATATAAAAACCTCCCTAATTCTCGAATAATTGAATGGTTCTCTCTAAATTTTCAAGTGAAATAAAGCGCGATTCACGAAGGATCTCTTTTCCATTATGAAATAACAAAATTGTCGGCCCTGTAAATACTGCATATCGCCCCGCAACTTCTTGCATGTCTTGTAGTAATATCTCTATTTTCTCTACGTAATCATAATTCTCTAATACGTAATTTACTTTCCTTAACATGACATCACAAACACCACAATTTTCTGTTTTAATAAATAGAAGTACTAATTGCTGTTCTTCAATATATGTTGCTAATTCTTCTATCGTTTCAAATGTATTCATCTTATCCCTCTTAACTTAATTTACGAAATGCTGAACTATCTTTCTCTTTTCCATTACCTGCTGAAAACACAACGTTTTTGCTGTTAACCCTTCTTGTAATTTTTTCCTCTCTACTTCATCATAACAGCAAGCAATTAAATCTTCTATTTTTAATATATCTTTTGTAATTCCATTTCTGCTGGAATCATTCCCGCATTTTTTAAATTTTATAGCTCATCCTTAACTCTAGAGGTACCATTAAAAGATCTTCTAATTGTAGTGGTTTTCCTTTTCTCGAAATATAATCCAGATCACCATTCCAGATTGCTTGTCGAACCTTTTCTTCAGCAATGTTCAAAAACACATCCACACTATCCTCTCACTTACATATTTTTACTATTATTTTATATGAAATTTCACCATCTTACCACACCATTACAAGTTGACTTCATACAATTTTTTCTCAAATTTATTTATAATAAGCTATTTTCTTCCTCACCGGTCTTTCATTTTCATATGCAGTTTGTATTAAAGCCTTTTTGTATTGAGAAAGTCTTTCTTCATACAATAAAGCGTTTACACTAAATCTTACATTTGTTACGATTTAATCACCCCAGCTCCCTTGTATAGACTTCGTGATGTCTGATCATTTTTATCTAGACGTTTCATACGTCTAGATTCACTTTGATTTATCGGCAAATGCCTTTAAATATATCTTTTACCTTGAAAGGGGAAATGACTATGAGGTCAAAAAAATTCACATTACTATTGCTATCTCTACTACTCTTCTTACCTCTTTTTCTCGCAAATTTTATTACTCCAAATCTCGCATCAGCAAATTCACCAACGCAAAACCAAAAAATTATTGGGTACTTTCCTTCGTGGGGCATCTACGGACGTAATTATCAAGTTGCAGACATCGATGCATCAAAGCTCACTCATTTAAACTATGCGTTTGCTGATATTTGCTGGAATGGAAAACATGGAAATCCTTCTACACATCCCGATAATCCAAATAAACAAACATGGAACTGTAAAGAATCTGGTGTACCGTTGCAAAATAAAGAAGTTCCTAATGGTACTCTCGTATTAGGTGAGCCCTGGGCTGATGTCACAAAATTTTATCCAGGATCAGGTACAACTTGGGAAGATTGTGATAAATATGCCCGTTGTGGCAACTTCGGAGAATTAAAACGACTAAAAGCTAAATACCCTCATTTAAAAACCATTATTTCCGTCGGAGGCTGGACTTGGTCTAATCGATTTTCTGATATGGCAGCTGATGAAAAAACTAGAAAAGTATTCGCAGAATCAACAGTCGATTTCCTACGTGCATACGGATTTGACGGCGTCGATTTAGACTGGGAATATCCAGGTGTTGAAACGATTCCTGGTGGTAGTTACCGTCCTGAAGATAAACAAAATTTCACGCTCCTTCTTCAAGATGTCCGAAATGCTTTAAATAAAGCCGGTACTGAAGATGGAAAACAATATTTATTAACAATTGCTTCAGGGGCAAGTCAACGTTATGCCGATCATACAGAGTTAAAGAAAATCTCTCAAATACTCGATTGGATTAATATTATGACATATGATTTCCACGGCGGTTGGGAAGCAACTTCTAACCATAATGCCGCATTATATAAAGATCCGAATGATCCAGCAGCTGATACGAAATTTTACGTAGATGGAGCTATTGACGTTTATAAAAATGAAGGTGTACCAGCTGATAAACTCGTATTAGGCGTACCATTTTACGGACGTGGTTGGAAAAGTTGTGGAAAAGATAATAATGGGCAATATCAACCATGTAAACCAGGTAGTGATGGCAAACTAGCATCTAAAGGTACTTGGGATGATTATTCTACTGGTGATACGGGTGTTTATGATTACGGTGATTTAGCAGCGAATTACGTAAACAAAAATGGTTTTGTACGCTATTGGAATGATACAGCTAAAGTACCTTATTTATACAATGCTACTACAGACACATTTATTAGCTACGATGACAATGAATCTATGAAATATAAAACAGATTATATAAAAACGAAAGGTTTAAGTGGAGCAATGTTTTGGGAACTTAGTGGTGACTGTCGCACAAGTCCAAAATATAGCTGTAGTGGTCCAAAATTGCTTGATACGTTAGTAACCGAATTACTTGGTGGACCTATCAGTCAAAAAGATACTGAATCACCAACGAACGTAAAAAACATTGTGGTTACTAATAAAACCTCAAGCTCAGTCCAATTAAGCTGGACTGCATCTACTGATAATGTGGGAGTTACTGAATATGAAGTTACTGCTGGGGAAGAAAAATGGAGTACAACATCAAATAGCATTACAATTAAAAATTTGAAACCTAATACGGAATACACTTTTTCAATACTAGCAAAGGACGCTGCCGGGAATAAATCACAACCTAATTCTATTATTGTAAAAACTGATGATGCTAACACAACGCCTCCTGATGGTAATGGTAAGGCTACATTTTCAGTTACTTCAAATTGGGGAAGTGGCTATAACTTCTCAATTGTAATTAAAAATAACGGCACAAGCCCTATTAAAAACTGGAAGTTAGAATTTGATTATAACGGCAATTTAACACAAGTTTGGGATTCTAAAATTAGTAGTAAAACAAATAATCATTATGTAATTACAAATGCCGGATGGAACGGTGAAATTCCTCCTGGTGGATCCATTACAATAGGAGGTGCAGGAACAGGTAACCCTGCCGAACTTTTAAATGCCGTTATTAGCGAAAACTAGACGTAACATTCTTTAATTGTTTCACTAAAGTTTGCGAAAAATCACAAATTAAAATTACAATAACCGATTATAATTATATTTAGTTTTCAATATGAAGTTTGCGTGAAGTTCATCTGAATTTTACATGAATTTCCTTTAATTTCTATTGTCTTCCCATACTAATCACCTTATTCTTTATATATAGGAATAATTTTTATTCCATTTCAAGCTATCTATATATACAAAAAAGATAGTTGCCTATTAGGGAAAGGCGTCTAATATTATTATAAATATAAACATAATCGCAGAAAAAGCACGCTTATAAGCGCACCATAAGAGTGCTTCTTCATACAATTCTCATGTAAGAGTTCTCGAAAATCATGTTAATCACAAAGAAAAGGCCGTAGCTTATATAAGCTACGGCCTTTTCTTTGTGATTATTTTTAAACGTTCCATTCTTCGATATTCCATACTTTCGTTATCCACGTTTCATAGAAAGAAGCTCATGTGAAACGATTAAAACTGTTAAAAGACTTTTTCTATTTTTTCATATAAGGAGCTAATACACTTAAAATTTCTTCCTTATCCTTCTTTAACTCCAATGATGTTAACATATCCATCGTTCGAGGACGAGGTAATTTCACTTGCACTTCACCAACTATTGATGCTGGTCTTTGAGATAAAATAAATACGCGATCAGAAAGCAAAATTGCTTCATCTAAGTCGTGTGTAACCATAACAATTGTTTGCTTTTCTTGATGCCAAGAATTTAAAAGCCAACTGTGTACTTCCATTTTTGTAAATGCATCTAATTTTCCAAAAGGCTCATCAAGTAGCATAATTGGCTTCTCACATAAGTATGTACGAAGAAAGCTAATTCTTTGGCGCATACCACCAGATAATGCATCAGGATAATGATCCGCATATTCATCTAACTCAAACTGCTTTAATGCTTCCATTCCTTCTGTTAACCTTTGTTTTTTAGATTTCCCCTCAATTTCTAATGGAAGAACAATATTTTGTAAAGCCGATCGCCACGGTAATAATAAATCTTGTTGTGGCATATAGCTTACAACATCTTGTTTTCTCACATGTTCCTCGTTATAAAATACCTCTCCACTCGTTGGCTCTTCAACACTCGCAATCATATTTAACAATGTGCTTTTCCCACAACCACTTGGACCGACAAAAGAGACAAACTCTCCCTCCTGTATAGAGGCACTAATATTTGCTAATACATTCTTTCCATCGAAAGATTTCACAATATCTTTTATTTGTAATCCGCTCATTTTTCACTTGGAAGGAATTCATTTGTAAAAGCATCTTTTACATCAATTTTCTTTTTAATAACTTTGTTGTCGTATAAGAAATTCATGTAATTCGTCCAAACTTCTTCCTTCTGTACTCCCCACGCTTTTGCATCATCTTGATACTTCGTACTTAACCACTTTTGACTTTCTTGTACTAATTCCTTATTCACATCTGGAACAGCTTTAATTAAAATATCAGCAGCTTCTTTCGGCTCTTTAATTGCAAAATTATAACCTTCTGTCGTTGCAGTCATAAACTTTTTCACGAAGTCTTTATCTTGCTTCGTATGTTTTTCACTCGTAATAATAACAGGACTATAGAAATCAAGCGCTGGATCTAAGTCTTTCACCATAATCGTATTTAACTCTTTTCCTTGACGCTTCGCTTCAATGCCATCCCATCCATAATAAATCCATTCAAAGTCCGCATCACGACCGATTGATTTGAAGAAGTCTGTTTGTCCTAAGATGATTTTTTCGACTTTATTAAAATCAGCTTGATTTTTCTCCATAATTGTTTTTAACGTCGCTTCTTCTGCTGGACCTCCCCAGCCGCCATAACGTTTACCTTCAAAGTCTTTCGGTGACGTCATATTATCTTTTTTTAGTGATGCAAAAGCAGAGGTATTATGCTGAATAATTGCACCAACAGAAACAACTGGGATTCCTTCAACACGAGCTAATGTTACATTTTCCTGTGCACTTATCGCAAAATCTGCTTTCCCAGAAGCAATCATCTGCTCTGCTGTTACATTATCACCAGGCTGGATAATTTCTACATCAAGCCCTTGTTTTTTGTAATAATCTTTCGTTTTCGCTACATATAAGCCAGTATGATTCGTATTTGGAAACCAATCTAAAACAACTTTTACTTTTTTATCTTTACTTGCACTTTCTTCTTTCTTCGCCGGATTACACCCAGCCACACTTACTGCTAATAAAGCAGCTAACATAATTTTTAAACCTTTTTTCATTTTCTGCCGTCCTTTCTATATATCCATGGTGCTGTTATTCTTGCCATAAACTCCACGATAAAATACAGGCATAATGTCACCATGACGATAATTGCTGCAACACCAAATACTCGAGCAGTTAAAAAGGATTTTGTAGCTCTCGTAAGCATAACCCCTAACCCTTCACTTGCACCGAGCCATTCTCCGATAATTGCCCCCATCACGCTATATGTAACTGCAATTTTTAAACCCGAGAAAAAGTATGGGAGCACTGCCGGAAACTTTACTTTCTGGTAAACTTGCCATTTCGTTGCTTTCATTGTTTGCAACAATTTCAACATATTTTTATCTACAGTTTGAAAACCTTCTAAAATACTAAGCGCAATTGGGAAGAAACAAACGAGTATGACGACCATTACTTTCGGCAACATCCCATATCCAAACCAAATAATAAATAACGGTGCAAGTACAACGATTGGAATCGTTTGCGAAATAACGAGCAACGGATTTATTAAAATACGAAATAAAGGTATCACGTCCATAATAATTGCAATGCTCGTCCCAAGTAAAATCGCAAAAAATAGTCCGATTATAACTTCCTGCAGTGTTTGCATCGTATTTGGTAATAGTAAATCCTTCATTCCAATTAATTCTTGAACAATGGCAGAAGGCTTTGGTAAAATCCACGGTTCGATTTTAAATAATGAAACAGATCCTTCCCATATCACAATGAGAAGGATAAGCCAAATTGTTGTAATAAGTTTAGATTGCTTCTGGTTTTGCATATTCATCACGGTACTTCCAAACCTTTTCATCTATCGTTACACCAGTGCTTGGACGATAATGGATTTTAATAGAAGTAATCACTTCTTCAGCTCCAGCATCGACGCAAGCTTGCTGCGCACGTTTCACGACATCAAGAAGTACATCTAATTCTCCTTCCAACGTTGTTTCCATTGCTCCTACTTCATAACGAACTCCCGATTGTTGTACAACTTCAATTGCTTTATCAACAACAGAATATACATCTTTTGTTTTTGCTTGCGGTACTACTGAAAATGACATTGTAACTTGTTGTGACATAATAAAATCCCCCTTATAAAATATGTTTCCCAAAAAAGAAAAGGCTTTCCTACCATGTAGGAAAGCCTTGTATACAAGTTATTCTATAATAACTTATGCTACATCACTTTAAAGTAACTCCCTACGCTGGCATTATCCAGATCAGGTTGAGGGTCGATGTATACTTACATCCTCTCAGCCAATTGGCTCCCCGGTTCTTAATTCGTTCTCATTGTAGCATGATTTATTTTATTGAACAAACAAAAGCATGTATAATCATTTCATTTAACTTTTAAATTCCCCAATTAACTCTTGTAACTCCTGTGAAAGCCAGCTTAAAGAACTCGCTAATTCAGCAATATCTTGTACAGACATTTCCTGTTCTTTCATACTCGCTTCAATATTACTACTACCATTCGCATACATATTTGCGATATGTGATAGTTCATTTACAACACGAACAATATTTTTGCTATTTTGCAATATATCACTTGAATTGCTAGAAACAGCTCTAACTTGATTGGTAACAGATTGTGCTGATTTTGAAATTTGTTCAAAGAAAGCATCACTACTTTGAACAAATTTAATTCCAGATTCTACTTCTTTTGAAGCCTTTTGCATTAAAACAACAGCTTCTTTCATTTCAGCTTGTGTTTCCCCTATTAATTTTGCTATATCTTTTGCTGGTGCTTTCGTCTGCTCTGCTAATTTACTCACTTCATCAGCAACAACAGCAAATCCCTTTCCGGTTGCCTCAGCACGTGAAGCTTCAATAGAAGCATGTAAAGCTAACGAATTAGTTTGATTAGAAATACCTGTAATTACAGTTACAATATCACTAATTTCTTTTGATCTTGTTTCCAATGAATAGATGATAGAAGATACATCCTGTACTGCATTTTGTATTATGTTCATTTGATTCATCACCTGTTCAATAACACTATTTCCTTTTACTGAATGATGCTCCATACCTTCAGACTCTTTCGCCATTTGTTCTGCAGCATTTTTTATCTCTTCTATCTTTTCTTCCATTTCATATACAATACCTAAATACTGTGGTACTGAAGTTTCTTGTGACTGAGCGCCAGCTCTTAACCCAACCATAGAACTTACGATTTCTTGAACTGCCATGCTATTCTCTTTCGTACTCACTGACAATTCTTTTGAAGATGAGGAAACCTGTTCTGCTGTCTGCTTCACTTTATCTACAATTCCTTTAAACTTCTCGATGGTATTATTAAAATACGCATTAATAATACCAATATCATCTGGTCTTTCCTCTAATTTAATACTTAAATCACCTTCACCGACTTTGCGCAATCCTTCACGTAAATCTCGCAATGGAGCAAGTGCGTTACGTACAATTAAGAATTGAATAACAGTTGCAATTAAAACAGAAATACAAATAAACATTAAACCTTGTATAATGAACTTTTCCTTTGTACTAGGAACAATAGAGGCATCTACATCAGCTGCAACAAGTGCCACAATATTTCCGTCTCCATCTTTAATTGGCTCTAATATCGTTACCCATGACCCTAATTGATCTTCATATACTTCTGTCATGTTCGCTTTTTTCGTGTTCATTACTTTATCATATGCTTTCATCCAAAGATCTGGTTGTTTATAATATTCTCCCGGCCTTACTTCAACAACCTTTGCTAACCCTGTAGCCAAATCGACGATTAGTAACTCACCTTTTTCATTTTTTTTTGCTCCAACAATATAGGTTTGTCCAACACTATTCAATTCTTCCGTTGCTTCATCTAATTTGTCTGTTAACTTCTCTCTCTTTTCTCTTTGTGCCACTGGGTCTTTTGTAACATCTCTCACTATTTCTTCGTCTAATTTATGTAATACCGTATCTCCTGTTTCAAAAGAATGTCTTTCAAATATAGACATCATACTATTTTGAAACATGTTAAAACTTAACGCTCCCATAGTACCAACAAGCGTCAAAATAACTAACACAGTTAACAATACATTCTTTTGAAGAAACGACAACTTATGCCAATACTTTTTCATCAACATCACCTTTCTTAATTAATATAATATAAAGTAAAACTATTAAAATATAAATCCCAACAAATGACAATGATTCTCATTTGTTTACAAATAAAAAAAAGACCAATGAAAAGAGCATTGGTCAAGAGCAACCCTATCCGTCCGGTAACTGGCTAGCATAGCCTTTCGGCCTTAGCTCCTGTAGTTTTGCGTACTCATGTTTCCATCAGTTTGCCTTTCTCGCTGAACGAGTTGAACGATATGGGAGTTCTATGAGAATTAAATTATTCTCTTTCCAAGGTTACAACATTCAAATTAAAATGTCTACTTATTTAGAGATATAAATATAAAATTCCAATGTATTATTTTTTCGAAATAATTTAACAAAATACGTGAATGTTACTTTTTTTATGTTATATAATAAAAAACGTATATAAACCAAAGATTCCTTCGGATATTTCATTAATTTTCATTTAAATTAAATTATTCGAATATATCTTAACTTATGAATTTCGGAGGTAATTTATCATGTTTTGGCTACAATTTCTTACCTTATTACTCTGCATTTTTATTGGTGCACGCCTAGGCGGAGTTGGCTTAGGAGTAATGGGTGGAGTTGGTATGGCAATACTCGTTTTTGTCTTCCACTTACAACCAACCGCTCCTCCTATCGATGTAATGCTTATGATTTTAGCAGTAATTACTGCTGCTGGTGCTTTGCAAGCCGCTGGAGGAATGGACTATCTTGTTCATCTAGCTGAGAAAGCTTTACGAAAAAATCCAAAGCGCATTACATTTTTCGCTCCAATTGTTACTTATTTGTTCACACTATGTGCTGGCACTGGTCACGTTGCCTATTCTGTACTTCCTGTTATCGCAGAAGTCTCTCGTGAATCGGGAATTAGACCCGAACGACCAATGTCAATTGCCGTAATCGCTTCTCAACAAGCAATTACAGCTAGTCCCATTTCAGCTGCCACAGTTGCCCTTTTAGCAATGTTAGCTGACTATAAAATTACTTTATTAGATATTTTAAAAGTAAGTATCCCTTCTACTTTCATCGCTTGTATGGTAGCTGCATTCGTTGCTAGTAAAATGGGGAAAGAACTAAATGAAGACCCTGAATACTTAAAACGATTAAAAGAAGGTATGATTCCTAAACTTGAAGAGAAAAAAGAATTTGTAGGTGTAAAAGGCGCTAAATTATCAGTTATTCTTTTCCTAGTAGGAACTTTCCTTGTCGTACTTCTTGGTTCATTTGAAGCACTTCGTCCGGGATGGATGGTTGACGGGAAGTTAATTCGTCTTTCCATGCCAAACACAATTGAAATGGTTATGTTAACCATCGCAGCTCTTATTATTATTTTCTGTAAACCAAATGTAGAAAGCATTGTGTCTGGTAACGTCTTTAAAGCTGGAGCAACAGCAGTTGTTGCTATTTTCGGTATCGCTTGGATGGGAGATACTTTCTTTAACGGAAACTTAAATATGATTCAAGGATCAATTCAGCACTTAGTTACAAGTGCACCATGGCTATTTGCTATCGCATTATTCATTCTATCTATTTTACTGTACAGCCAAGCAGCAACAGTTCGTGCTTTAATGCCACTTGGACTATCTCTTGGTATTCCGCCAGCATTACTGATTGCTATGTTCCCTGCAGTAAACGGATACTTCTTCATTCCAAACTATGGAACAATCGTTGCTGCCATTAACTTCGACCGCACTGGTACAACAGGTATCGGTAAATACGTTTTAAATCATAGCTTCATGATTCCCGGCCTAATCGCAACCTTTACTTCTATCGGAATTGGAATGCTCTTAATTTCAATTATGTTTTAAATAAAAAGCACAAACCTATAATTTTAAAAGGTTTGTGCTTTTTTATTTAAACGTTTGTTTAATTTTTTCAATCAATAACTTCTACAACATACCCTTTCTTTTTTAAACCACTCAATATTTCTTCAATATGATTTCTATCTTTCGTTTCTAATGACAAGTGCAATTGCGCATATCCTGGAAATACCTTTGTACCAATCCGTTCTAAATGTATATTTAATACATTTGCTTCAAAATTTGTTACAATCTCGAGCAAATGGTGCAAATAGCCTGGCTTATCTTTAATCATTGTCGCGATGTGAATGAAGCGTCCTGCTTCAACCATTCCATGCTCAATAATACGCGAAATAAAGTTTACATCGACATTTCCACCACTTAGTACGGATACGACTTTCTTTTCTCTTATTGGGATTTTGTGATAAAGCAAAGAAGCTAATGAGCTCGCACCAGACCCTTCAACCAACAATTTATTCCGTTCAAGAAGCATTAACATCGTTCGTGCAATTTCCATTTCATCTACACAAAACACATCGTCCACATAACGTTGTACAAGTTCAAATGTCAAATCACCTGGCCTCTTAACCGCGATTCCATCCGCCATAGTTGGTGTCGACTCTACTGTTATTACCTTCTTTTCCTCAAGTGACTGTTTCATTCCCGGACAAGCAAGTGTCTGCACCCCGTATATTTTTACTGATGGCTTTTGTTCTTTAATTGCCATCGCAACTCCTGCAATTAATCCTCCACCTCCAATAGGACAAATAACAGCCTCTACATCTTCCAACTGTTGTAATATTTCCAGACCGACTGTACCTTGACCAGCAATTACTGCTTCATCATCAAATGGATGTACAAATTTCGCTCCTGTCTTCTCTTTTAAATCTAGTGCATAAGCTAATGCATCATCAAATACAGCACCTTGTAATTCTACATGTGCACCGTACCTTTTTGTCGCAAGCACCTTACTTAACGGAGCACCTTTTGGCATCACAATCGTACAAGGAATACTAAGCATATTACTAGAATAAGCGACTCCTTGCGCATGATTTCCAGCAGATGCCGCAACAACACCATTTTCTAAATCACCTTTCTCAAGAGAAACCATTTTATTATAAGAACCACGTACTTTAAAAGAGCCTGTCTTTTGTAAATTCTCCAGCTTTAAATACACTTCATTCTGTGA
Source organism: Bacillus sp. EKM202B (assembly GCF_011066025.1). Taxonomy (NCBI): domain Bacteria; kingdom Bacillati; phylum Bacillota; class Bacilli; order Caryophanales; family Bacillaceae; genus Bacillus; species Bacillus sp. EKM202B. The sequence goes on from NZ_JAAMNK010000009.1 coordinate 67,221, forward strand.
TAACTCACTAAATGTACTTGAATAATCTAATGGCGTCATATGTACAATGCCCTTCATTTTCTCATAAGCAGCTATAATATCCTGAAATACAATCATGCCTTCGCCTCCGAAACAATATATGTTTATACATACTAGTTTAGGCGGCATATTTTGTTTTATACGACAAAAGACCACGCAGTATTTTCATACTACATGGTCTTTTATCTACAAACACTTATTTACTTCCTCAGCTAATCGCTTCGTACTTTCATACGCAGAATCCGCTAAACTAATTGCAGAAATAACTGAAACACCATCCGCACCCGCTTCTATAACGGTAGCAGTATTTTCAATTGTAATCCCACCGATACCAACGATCGGCACTGTAATTCCTTGTTCTCTAAAATGAGCTAAACCTTTCGTTCCTTGAACAGCTTTCGTATCTTTTTTCGTACTCGTTGGGAAAATAGGACCAACGCCTAAATAATCAGCTCCGTTTTCAATCGCCCATTTTGCTTCTTCAATTGTATGTGTAGATACACCGATAATTTTATTTCCCATCTTTTCACGAACAGATGTAATCCCTTCATCATCTTGTCCCACATGAACACCATCTGCATCTAATTCAATGGCCAATTCTACATCATCATTTACAATGAAAGGAACACCATATTCCTTGCAAAGCGCCTGCAATTTCTTTGCAAAACGCACTCTATCCTCTCCAGTTAAAGCCCCTTCTCCCTTTTCACGAAATTGAAAAAGTGTTACTCCACCGTCTAATGCTTCTTTCAATATAGCTAACGGATCCTTCGTGCAATTATTGCTTCCCATAATAAAATACACTTGTAATAGGTTAGACATTTTCTTGGTTTCAATGCGCATCATGTGTTTCATCCCCCTTACTCTAACTCCTCAATCTTCCCATACTTCTCAATATCATCTGAAGTTGTATTTGCTAATTGATTTAAAAATTCAATTTGGAAACTACCAGGCCCTTTCTCTACCGTCTTAGCAGCTGCTAGTTCCGCAGCTACACCATAAAATATTAATGCTGCTACTGCTGCCTTTACATAATCTTTTTCTACCGCAACAAATGCTCCTATTACAGAAGTTAGTAAACAACCCGTTCCAGTAACCTTTGTTAAAATAGAGTGACCGTTTCGAATAAGAATCGTTCGCTCTCCATCTGTAACGACATCTTCTTTTCCAGTAATGACCGCAACTGTATTCAATCCCTCTGCTGCCTGTTTTGCAATATTTACAACATTGCCATTGCCAGTACCAGCGTCTACCCCTTTAATTTCCCATCTCTCATTAATAACGTTAGCTACTTCAGCTGCATTCCCACGAATTATCGCTAGATCTATTTCAGCTGGAATATGTCTCGCAACTTCTGTTCGGTACGATGTTGCTCCTGCACCAACTGGATCAAACAGTACCGGTACATTGTTCACACTTGCTGATTTACCAGCAAGTAACATCGCTTCTACTTCTTCAGAACGAAGTGTACCCATATTTAATACTAACGCTCCCGCAATACTAGCCATTTCTGCTACTTCTTCTTTTGCATACGCCATTACAGGCGATGCCCCTAATGCTAACAAACCGTTCGCCGTAAAATTTGTCACAACAACATTTGTAATATTATGAACGAGGGGATTAGATTCCCTCACTAAATCCACTACTTTACTAATTTCTTTCCTATTCATCCTTTTCATCTCCTAACTATAATGATGGGAGATACACAAAAAGGCACTTTGCGCGTATGCAAAGTGCCTGAACATGTGCTTTTACACTCTCCCTACGCTGGCATTATCCAACAGGTTCAAATGGTCAATGACGGATTAGTCATACTCTCAGTTTGCATCCACAAACTCCCATGTGTTTGTTATTCATCTACTTCAAAGTCTACTCTTATTCTAGTAAAATAACAAGTTCTTTACTTTTCCGTATAAAGTGAAACATTAATCAGTGGGGGTTTTGTTCATTCCACTAAAACAGCTCAAACCTCGAGCGAAACTGAATCTCAAGAAAATGTATGCTATATTTAACTTATGGAAATTTGAAAGGATGTTTTTAATATGTCAAAAAGCGTTGTAATCGCTGAAAAACCTTCCGTTGCGCGAGATATTGCTCGTGTACTGAAGTGTGATAAAAAAGGAAACGGCTATCTTGAAGGTAGTAAATATATTGTAACTTGGGCTTTAGGTCACCTCGTTACATTAGCAGATCCAGAAAGCTATGATGTGAAATATAAAAAGTGGAATTTAGAAGATTTACCGATGCTACCGGAGCGTTTGAAATTAACGGTTATTAAACAAACTGGTAAACAGTTTAATGCTGTGAAAAGCCAGCTACTTAGAAAAGATGTAAATGAAATTATTGTCGCTACAGACGCAGGGCGTGAAGGCGAATTAGTCGCACGCTGGATTATCGATAAAGTTAAGCTAAATAAACCAATTAAACGTTTATGGATTTCTTCTGTAACCGATAAAGCAATTAAAGATGGTTTTGCAAATTTAAAACCAGGTAAGGCATATGACAATTTATACGCTTCAGCAGTTGCGCGTTCAGAAGCTGACTGGTATATCGGCCTTAACGCGACTCGAGCTTTAACAACTCGCTTTAACGCTCAACTAAATTGTGGTCGTGTACAAACACCTACTGTTGCTATGATCGCTAGTCGTGAAGATGAAATAAAAAACTTCAAAGCTCAAACTTACTACGGTATCGAAGCGCAAACAACTGATAAGTTAAAACTAACTTGGCAAGATGCAAACGGTAATAGCCGTAGTTTTAATAAAGAAAAAATTGATGTTATTGTAAAAAATCTAGATAAACAAAATGCCACTGTTGTGGAAATTGATAAAAAACAGAAGAAGTCATTCTCTCCTGGTCTTTACGATTTAACTGAATTACAACGTGATGCAAATAAAAAGTTTGGTTACTCTGCTAAAGAAACATTAAACATTATGCAGAAATTATATGAACAACATAAAGTGTTAACGTATCCTCGTACAGATTCACGCTACATTTCATCTGATATCGTTGGAACACTTCCAGAACGTCTAAAAGCGTGCGGTGTCGGGGAATATCGTCCGTTAGCACATAAAGTACTACAAAAGCCAATTAAGCCTAATAAATCATTTGTTGATGATAGTAAAGTAAGCGATCATCACGCAATTATTCCAACAGAAGGATACGTTAACTTCTCATCCTTTACAGATAAAGAGCGTAAAATTTATGATTTAGTTGTGAAACGTTTCTTAGCTGTTTTATTCCCTGCATTCGAATACGAGCAACTAACGTTACGCACAAAAGTTGGTAATGAAACGTTCATTGCACGCGGAAAAACGGTTTTACACGCTGGTTGGAAAGAAGTATACGAAAATCGCTTTGAAGACGATGATGTAACTGATGACGTAAAAGAGCAGCTTCTACCTCACATTGAAAAAGGTGATACATTAGCTGTAAAGTTAATTATGCAAACATCAGGTCAAACAAAGCCTCCTGCACGATTTAATGAAGCGACTTTACTTTCAGCAATGGAGAATCCTACAAAATATATAGATACGCAAAATAAACAACTTGCTGATACGTTAAAATCGACTGGTGGATTAGGCACTGTAGCGACACGTGCAGATATTATCGACAAACTCTTCAATTCATTTTTACTTGAAAAGCGTGGTAAAGATATTCACATTACATCAAAAGGCCGTCAGTTACTTGATTTAGTACCAGAAGAGTTAAAATCTCCTACACTAACTGGTGAATGGGAACAAAAACTTGAGGCTATCGCAAAGGGTAAACTGAAAAAAGAAGTCTTCATTTCTGAAATGAAGAACTATACGAAAGAAATTGTTTCTGAAATTAAATCAAGTGATAAAAAATATAAACATGACAACATTTCAACGAAGTCTTGTCCAGACTGTGGTAAACCAATGCTAGAAGTAAACGGCAAAAAAGGAAAAATGCTCGTTTGCCAAGACCGTGAATGTGGTCATCGTAAAAATGTATCTCGTACAACAAACGCTCGTTGTCCACAATGTAAGAAGAAACTAGAACTACGTGGTGAAGGTGAAGGTCAAATCTTTGCATGTAAATGTGGCTATCGCGAAAAATTATCGACATTCCAGGAGAGACGTAAAAAAGAATCTGGAAACAAAGCTGATAAGCGTGACGTTCAAAAATATTTGAAACAACAGAACAAAGAAGAAGAACCATTAAATAACCCGTTCGCAGAAGCATTAAAAAAATTAAAATTTGATTAAACAAAAAGGTTCCTACCTCTATTGGTAGGAACCTTTTATTTTAGTGAATGATTTTACTTCCTTTTGCATTCTCAACGAATTTTTCACTTGATTTATTAATTGGTGTTTTCAGTAATAATGCAGCAACAATCATAACTACTACGAAAGCACTTAGTACAAGTAAATCTCTCGTTACTATATCCCAAAGCATTCCACCCACTGTTTCACGAATTGCACTAATTGCATACGTGAATGGTAAGAACGGATAAAGTGCTTGGAAGAACGCCGGTGTCATTTGAATTGGGAATGTTCCGCCCGACCCTGCTACTTGCAGTACAAGTAAAATGATCGCCATCGATTTCCCAACGTTTCCGAAAATAGAAACGAGTGAGTATACGATACAGACGAAGACTCCACCAATAAATAAACTAAATAATACAAACCAGAACTTATCGACTACGTACGTACCGAGTAAGAATATATCTCCCATCGATACGATAAACGCTTGTGAAAGACCTATCGTTAAGAATGTTAATAAACGTCCGAAGTAAACTTCATGGCTCTTATAATTTGCGCCCTCTTCATGTACTTCTACTGTTAATAATGAAACCATTAATAATGCGCCTACCCATAATGCAAGCACTGTATAGAATGGTGACATCGCTGAACCGTAGTTCGGCATCGCAAATAATTTATTCTCTTTTAAATTTACTGGATTTGCAAAGTAATCACTTTGCTTTTCAACATCATTTTTCAATAGGCGTATGATGTCTTTTAAATCTTCTTCAGATTCAAAATCACGAATTTTATCTGCTAATTCTTTAATCTTTTTCTCAGTCTCCGGCATTTCGGCTTTAATGTCTGCTAATTTCTTTCTACCGTCTACTAAGCCTTTTGATGAATCTTCTAGTAATTTTTTAACATCTGGAAGCTTTTTGTCTGCTTCGCTTAAAATTTGAGTTGTGTTTTTAGACATACGTTTCGTACGTTCAATTGCTGTATTAAAGTTTGGAACGATTTCTGAATCATATGTTGCTAAGAAATCTCCTAATTGAGCTGAGGCATTTTTAGTTGCTTCATTAATACTTTCTACAACCTCTTTTGTAGGCTTCTGTCCATTGTTAATTAGTGTAGTTGCCTTATTCGTTGCATCTATACCTTTTTGAACAGTATTTTGTGCTTTATTCAATTTTGCAATTCCATTATTAAGGTTTTTGTCACTATTTACATCTGCTAATACCTTATTTGTGCTTTCTAGAACCGGAATCGCATCACCAATTAGATTCTTAGTAGCTTGTAATTGACCATTTAATTCTTTTAAGGATACTTTTGCCCAATCTAAATCAGTAACACCTTTATTTGATATGTTTGCTTTAGCATCTTCAACACCATTTTTAAACTTATCATATTCATTTTTCACAGTATCGTATGCTTCATTTGCATCAGCTTTCGCTTGATCAACTGTGCTAACTGCTTTTTTATAATCTGCTACAAATGTTTCATTATAATCTTTTTCAGCTTGATCAATTAATCCATTTGCTGCATCTAATTTTTGATTTGCTGCATCTGTTACATCTTTCTTTACTTCTTGTCCTGTGCCAATAACATTTACAATATCTTTAATACCGTTATTTGCATTTTCCATTTTGCCTTTAAGACTAGTTAAGCGATCCACTCGCCCTTGGAAGAAGCTTTGACCAAAATCAGTCGTCGCTGATTTTTGAAGTTCAGTAAATACATTAATAAGATACACAATACTATCTGTACGACCTTGAAGATTCTCAGAAACCGCATTAAGATCTTGCTTTGCCTTTTCCGGATCAAACTGTCCATTTTGCAATCCATTTACAACACTTTTCCCGTATGTTGTTCCTGCACGTGCTGAGTTTAAAACATTATTCACTGTTTGATTAATGTTTCTTGCAATATTTTTATAACCTTCATCGTTCAACTTTGAAAGATCCGGACGCGCTGGAATTTCAGGCAATCCTTTCATACCAGAAAAGTCTATTCCCGGATGCATTAAAAAATCCGTAAAAGCATTCGCTTTATCCATTACCTCTTTAGCTGCTGTTAAATGATTTCGTATTGTCCCAGGAGCATTTTGCAATGTTTGATCGTTGTTTGCAAAGAACTTATCTAAATTCCCTAACGCTTCTTGACCATCATTAATAACACTTTCTACAACCGGCAACTCTTTTTGCGCCACTTTCACAACATCTTCTGCTCGAGTCGCATCATCTAACGCCTTATCCATAAGTGTATTCATTTCTGGGAACTGCGCTTCTAACTTAAATACAAGATCTTTTACTTTCTCGATACTTGGTAAGTTTGTTTCTAAATCGATTCCAAGGTCATTGAAAATTTTAAAAATCTCACCGTTTGCTGTTTTAACAAAGTTTTTACTAATTTCTTCTGTAATACCTGATGCACCTTTTGCTGTAATTTTCGGTGCAATCGCATTTACTTTTTCATTCACATAGTAATCCAGTTCTGGTTTCTTTGGATTTTCATCCAGAACAGTTGCAATCTTTTCAGAGAAGTCTTTTGGAATTGTAATACTTGCATAGTAATCCCCGCGTTCAACTCCGTAAATTGCTTGTTTTTCATCTACAAATTTCCAGCCAAGATTTTTGTTTTTCTTAAGAGAATCTACAATCTCGTCCCCGATATTGATATCTTTCCCTCTTAAATTAGAGCCTGCATCTTGGTTAGAAACTGCAATGGGAACCTCTTTTGTATTTCCATATGGATCCCAAGAAGCTTTAATGTTAAACCATGCATATAACGATGGTAAAATCATTAACCCTAAAACAATAACAATTGCAGCCCAATGTTTAGCTACATTCCGTAAATCTGTCTTATAAATACGCCAAATTTGTTTCATAGAAGTTATCACCTAATTATATATTTTTCCTTCTTTAGAAAATGATACATACATTTTGCAATTATATCACTTTCTACATCGTGGATTAAACGAAAACACACTATTTTTCCCATTAAATATTTCACTTACTTCATTATATAACGAAGTAAAAAAAGTATGCATACAAAATGACCAAATTAGTTTTACATTCAATAATAACAAATATATAGGAAATGTCATAAAAAATACAAGTATTTTCTCTTGGAAATACTTGTATTCCTAAAAAAAATCCTCACAGCTTTTCATCATCTGTGAGGATTTCTTCTATTATATATCTAATTGAACCTCTACACCGAAATGATCTGAAATTACATTTCGATTTGTACCATTAAAAATAATTTTTGAAGAACGAACTTTTTCACTTCGGTTACACAATATTAGATCGATTCGCAAATTATGTTTATTTTCATCCCAACCAGCAATCTCACCTTGGACAGTTGTTCCTTCATCCTTCTCTATTGCTAGTTCATATGTGTCATACAAACCTTTTTGTATCATATATTCATAACCCTCCCCTTGCAAACGGGCGTTATTATTAAAATCACCCATTAAGAAGGAAAGTTCATTGCTATCTACACGCTCCATCAAACAATCCACTTGATCTTTAAATGATTCTTCTTCGTCATTCCACCAACCGAGGTGGCAAGAGTAAAACGTGATGTTCTTACCATTATAAGCAATTGTTGCACTTACAATTTTGCGTGTTTTCCAATACGTTGTATCCTTATTTTCTGATACAAAAAACATATCTTCTTTTATAACATTATGTTTCGTTAGAATCGCTAATCCTTCTTCATACACATCATAACCAATATGAGAGAAATCCCAAGTAATATTGTAATCTTTTACATGCAACGCTTTTAACTCTTCTAATAGTAAAAGTCCAAAATTATCTTCTTTCTTGTTACCGCATACATTTTCAGCTTGTATAGACTGACTTACTTCTTGCAATGCGATAACATCGTACTCTTCTTCTTGAATGACTTTAGCAAGATATTTTATCTTTTCCATTTGATTCTCTTCTTGCCAAGAGTGACAGTTTAAAGTTAGCAATTTCATATTATTACGCACCTAACATATCTTGAATGTCTGACTTTAATACGTCAGCTTTCGGACCATATACTGCTTGTACACCTTTATCTTTTACGATCAGTCCTAAAGCACCATTTTGTTTCCACTGCGCTTCTGGTGCAACAACATCTAAATCTTTTACTGTTACACGTAAACGCGTCATACAAGCATCTACGTCAGCAATATTTTCTTTTCCACCTAATAAATCAATAACTTTTGTTGCTAATGAACCATCTTGTACATTTCCTGTTCCTTCTGATGACTCATCTTCATTATCAATATAGTTACCTGCACGTCCTGGTGTTGGTAAATTGAACTTTTTAATTAAGAAATTGAATAATGTAAAGTTAAGACCGAAGAATACTAATGAAACGATAACGAAATTGATTAAATCTCTTGTTAGTCCTGCATTAACCATCATCGGTGTACGAGTAATTAACTCAATAAATCCAAATGCGTGAACACGTAAGTTGATTAAATCTGCTAATGCAAATGCAAGTCCTGTTGTAATAGCATATACAACATATAGTACTGGTGCAATAAACATGAACATGAATTCAATTGGTTCTGTTACACCTGTTAAAAATACTGCTAATGCTGCTGATAAGAACATTGGTTTATATTTTGCACGTTTTTCTTTATCAACATTACGGAACATCGCAAAAGCAATCCCCATTAACGCTGCTGTTGAGCCGATAACTTGTCCAGCTTTGAAACGAGCTGGTACAACGTTATTTAATAAATCGTTATATGCTTTCGTATCTCCACTTGCTAATAAATTATTTAAGTCTGTAATCCATGCAAGCCATAATGGATCTTGTCCTGCTACAATTTGTCCAACTTTTGAGCCAGTTAACATCGTATATGTTCCGCCTAGCTCTGTGTAATTCATCGGAATCGTTAACATATGATGTAATCCGAATGGTAATAATAAACGTTCTAACGTTCCATATACAAATGGCGCAACAACTGGCGCACTATCTTTAGATGCTGCAATCCAGCGACCAAATTCATTTAATCCACTTTGGATAAATGGCCATAAAAGTGATAATACAATCGCAGTGACTGTAGACCAAACAATTACAACGAATGGTACGAATCGTTTTCCATTAAAGAATGCTAATGCCTGTGGCAGTTTATTATAGTTATAGTATTTGTTATATAAAGTAGCTCCTAAGAAACCTGTGATAATCCCTACGAAAACTCCCATGTTTAATGCTGGTGCACCAAGTACAGAAGTAAAGTAATCTTTTACAACTAAATCTCCTGCTAATACTGAAGAAACTGTCGCTTTTGAATCCGCTAACATTTGAGCGTTTACGCCAAATATTGCTCCTGTAATTCGATTTGTTAAGACGAATGCTAATAGTGCTGCAAATGCACCACCTGCGCGATCCTTCGCCCAAGATCCCCCAATTGCTACTGCAAATAAAATGTGTAAATTTGTAATAATTGCCCAACCGATGTCTTCCATTACACGAGCAATAGTATGAACTGCGTTAATATCCCCAGCAGACATTCCAATTAGCTTACCGATGGAAATCATTAAACCAGCTGCTGGCATTACAGCTACAACAACTAATAATGCTTTCCCGAACTTTTGCCAAAAATCAAAAGACGTAATTTTCATCTGTTCTTCCTCCCCTTTATTTATAACAACATAATGATTTAAATTATAATTTCTGTTTCTCTTATGAAAACGATTCCTCATATTGCTTTATCTTTTTTGTTACGCAACCGTTTTCATAAATCTATTTTAATAAAAGCGTTTTCACATTGCAATAGAAATTTATTTTTTTTCATAAAAAAAGATGCTCAAGGAGCATCCTTTTGTATTATGAAATGCGATAAACCCTTGTTTCATAAGGTTTTAACGTGATTGTAGTTAATTGTTCATGTTCCGCAACTTCATAGTTATTTAAAAGCAAACGTTTGCGTTCTAGTGCGAATAAAGGCTCATTATACACAGCTTCCTCTTTTGAGATATTACTAATTACAATGACTTTTTCATCCTGTAACGTACGTGTATATGCATAAATTTGTGGATCGTCCTCTAAAAGTAAATCGTACGTACCATAATTCAATACATCGTGCTCTTTTTTCAAGGCAATCATTGTCTTATAGAAATTGAAAATAGACTTTTCGTCATTTTTTTGCTTTTCAACATTAATTTCTTTGTAATTTGGATTCATGCCAAACCAAGGTGCACTTGTTGTGAAACCAGCATTCATCTCATCGTTCCACTGCATAGGTGTACGTGAATTATCACGGCAAGAAGCCCATATAATTTCCATCATATCTTGATGTGATACGCCTTCTGCAATTTTCTCTCGATATAAATTTTTAATTGCTACATCATCGTAATCTTCAATATTTGGTAACTGAACATTTGTCATACCAATTTCTTGTCCTTGATAAATAAACGGTGTACCGTGCATAAAGAAATACATCGCTCCTAGAGCTGTTGCACTTTCACGCCAATATTGTTTATCATCTCCCCACGTTGAAACGATACGTGGCTTATCGTGATTCTCGATATATAAAGCATTCCATCCTTTATTCTCTAATCCTTTTTGCCATTTCGTTAATACCTTTTTCAATCCTACAACATCAAGGTCTTTCTTCTTTTCTGCATCCCATAAGCTTAAATGTTCAAACTGGAATACCATATTGAATTTACCTTGCTCTTCTCCAACCCAAAGCTCAGCATCTTCAATCTTAACGCCATTCGCTTCACCAACAGTCATAATATCGTACTTAGAAAATGTATTTTCTTTTAACTCTTCTAATAAAGGTTGAATACCATCCACATTCATATGTTTATCAAAAGATGGTACATATTTTAATTCTTTTGGATTTGGCATATCGTTGAAGCCATCTTCTTTTTTAATATGGCTAATTGCATCAACACGGAAACCATCAATTCCCTTATCAAGCCACCAATTAACTGTATCGTATAACACTTCACGAACTTCTTTATTCTCCCAGTTTAAATCTGGTTGTTTACGTGAGAATAAATGTAAATAATATTGTTCTGTTACTTCATCATATTCCCATGCCGAACCATTAAAAATACTTTCCCAGTTGTTTGGTTCCGCACCATCTTTACCATCATGCCAAATGTACCAATCACGCTTCGGATTGTCTTTAGATGAACGAGATTCAATAAACCATGGATGTTCATCACTTGTATGATTAATAACTAAATCAATAATAAGCTTCATGTCACGCTTATGAACTTCATCTAATAAAGCATCAAAATCCGCCATTGTACCAAACTCATCCATAATATCTTGATAATCACTAATATCATAACCATTATCATCATTGGGAGACTTATACATTGGACAAATCCAAATTACATCTATACCTAAATCTTTTAAATAATCCAGCTTTGCAATAATACCTTGTAAATCTCCAATACCATCACCATTTGAATCCATAAAGCTTCGTGGATAAATTTGATAAGCAACTGCTTCTTTCCACCATGTCTTATTCATAGTCATTCTCTCCTTTTGCATCCCATCGGAAATTTTATGCAAACGTTTTCGTAACACTATCATAACAAAATATGAATAGTTTGCAACTGTTTTCATTGAACTCTATGTAGATTCCTTATTCTTATGCTTTATCCCGCTATTGGCCGGGCAGTAAGAACCCCACCTCAAAATTCAGCGAAAGCAAAGAAGTTCGGTGGGGATCGGGCTGCCCGTTAAAGTCCGATTGGTGAAGGCTAATAATCAGTGGGGGAGGAACAAAACTCCCACTGATTATTAGCCTTCACTTTATTTATTTCTCACAAAGGTAAATCTCATTCTTACCTGCTCTTGTCCACGCACGTTACATACTCTTTTCATATATTAATAAAAAGCACTGCTTATTTTAGAAAGGAGTGATAAATTGAAACAAACAAAATTAACAGGTCGTATCGTTGTTCCCTCAGATCCTGACTATGACGTAGCCCGAATGAATTTAAATTTAAGTATTCCAAAACTCCCTTGTATTATTGTTTTTTGCCAAAATAAAAATGATGTGTGTAATGCCTTAAAATGGGCACGTGAACGTCATATACCATTTCGCTTAAGAAGCGGACGTCATAGCTATGAAAATTTTTCTCTTTTAAATAGAGGACTTATTATTGATGTGAGTGAAATGCATCGCATTACTGTTAATACAAATAAATTAACAGCAACAATTGAAGCTGGTGCAAATCTTGGTACGGTTTATAAAGAACTTTGGAATTATGGTGTTACAATACCGGCTGGTACAAGTGCAAGTGTTGGAATTGTTGGATTAACACTTGGTGGTGGTATCGGTATGCTTTCACGCTTATTTGGATTAACATGTGATCAATTAGTAGAAGTTGAAATGGTACAAGCATGCGGTAAATTGGGTGCAAAAATCATTCGTGCAAACGAACAAGAAAACCCTAACTTGTTTTGGGCTTGCCGCGGCGGTGGTGGTGGAAACTTCGGAATTGTTACTTCTTTAACTTTTCGAGTACATCCTATAAAAAATGTATCAATCTTCTCCATCACATGGGAATGGGAAGATTTTATCGCTGCATTTCAAGCTTGGCAAAACTGGGCGCCTTATATAGATGAACGTCTCACTTCATCAATTGAATTATTCGCAAAGCAACAAAATAAAATTGAAGCACAAGGTGAGTTTGTTGGCTCTCTCTCTGAACTCCATTCCTTATTATCACCACTTCTTGAAACCGGTACCCCCTCTCTCTTTATAGATGAAGTTCCTTATATAAAGGCTGTTGAATTTTTTAACAGTGGTAACATCCCTGAAAACTTCAAGCGCTCCGGTTCCTACGTATATAAACCTATCCCTCTTAAAGGCATTCAGATTATGCAATATTTTCTTTCTCATGCACCAAATAAAGATGCGAGTATTTGGCACCAATCGCTCGTAGGTGCTGTGGAAAATATTTCGCCTACTGAAACAGCTTATTTCCATCGCAAAGCAATTATTGCGCAAGAATACATTACCTCTTGGAAATGCGATGATGAAGAAAATCGAAATATACGCTGGGTTAAAGATTTAAGAGAAAGCTTATATCCTTATACACTAGGTGATTATGTCAATTGGCCCGATATCGACATTAAAAATTGGCAAACTAGTTACTATAATTCTAACTTTCACAGATTACGTAAAGTGAAAACCATATATGATCCTTGCAATGTTTTTCGTTTTCAACAAAGTATCCCACCCTTTCATACGTAAAAAAGGGGATAAAATAAAAAATCATCCAATATGCCGTTACCTCGCAGCATGTTGGATGATTCAAGTTGATTTTCTATATCTTTTCAAATTATTGCTCCTACTCATAAACTTTCAATTACGGATTAATTGTATTTCTCATCATTTTTATGCAATGAATGTAATTTAATATTTGGTACTTTATCTTTTTCAATACCGCTATTATAAGCAACAGGAATTTGAAATTCCAATTGCTTTGTCTCATGTTTTTGTAAATAGACTGGTTTCGGTACTGGATAACTTTTGGAAGTTTCTGTTGCATTATCATATAAAACAATTTTTAATGCTTGTGAATGATTACGATAATTTTTTAAAGTAACAATGCACTTTTGTTCAATATCCCCTCCATTCTTCTCCATTCTACATTGACTATCTTCTTTTTTATATTCTATCGCCTCTACCCCTGTTTTTCCTGCGTAGTACCATGTTTTATTCAATGTCTGGAGGATGTTATTTAGCATAAAAGGCATCATTAAAATCAAAATACTAATGCCTACTACTTTTATCTTATTCATTGTTCTAAATGTACTAGCTTTCTTTTTTACTAACCATTTTACAAATAATATAAATGCGATTACATGTAGTATGAAAGAAACGATTACTATATTTGAGACTTTATAATCCATATAAGTATATGTATATACCGGAACATTAAAGAAATTGAATAGTTTTTCCCCAATTAATTCATTATCGTTTGGAATTTTTAATAATAACAAAACCCCTATACTGTAACAAATAGCTACTAATCGATCATACTCAATTCGGACCATTCTTTCTCTCCTTCCCCTTACTTTTTTATTATCGATTTTAGCTATTATTACCATGCTATACAATCTTTTTATAGAGGATAACGTAAAAAAGCTCCTTATAAATATATAAAGAACTTTATTAATATACAGTATGAATTAGAAAATCCATATGCAATTTTCACATAGAGATTTCCTCAAAATATGTTGGATTATGTATTGTAATTTTTTTATCCAGAATTGTAACAATACTATCATTTTTTAATTGTTTTAATACGCCGCTAACCGTCTCTCGAGACGTACCAGATATTTTCGATATTTCAATTGTTGTAAGTGGGCATGAAATTACAATCGTTTCGCCACTCTGTTCTCCTAAATCTTGCATTAAATAATTTAATGTTTGAATGACTCGATCTTGTGCATTAGGAATTGTAATGTTTTGCACTCGATTTTCGTTTAGTTTTAATATTGATGATAATTGCTGAACAACGTACATTAATTGCGTCCTACTAGATTTCACCATATCTTCAAAAATTACTGTCGGAATATAATATACCTCTACATCTGTCATCGCTTCTGCCGTATAGTTATATCCTCTGTCTGTAAACATACCACCATAAGGAAAAATAGAATACCGCTTTACATAGTCATCATATAATAAATTTCCACTTTGATTTACCCGCTCTAACTTTACAAAACCATCTAACATGAAGTAAATTCTTTCTCTTGAATCCCCTTCTAAAAATAAAAATTGACCCTTTTTATAAGTTCGCCAATAGACAAACTCCGTCAAACCTTTCAATTTCTTTTCTGTTAAATGAGCAAATAATTCAAATTGCTTTAAATCTTTAACTACGTTCCGTCTATTCATAAGATTCCCTCTCTCTTGCTGTATGTTGGAGCGAAAAATCAAGAAAGCGTATTCAAATTAAATTTTATCATAACTAACTTATATATTCAGATTTCATCATGAAAACTTTATGAACAATGATTACAAAAAATATTAATACATAAAAAGAATGAAGTTACTAACTCCATTCTTTTTTACTAATAAATAGCGTACATAATTATTTAAACATACATGCATACATTCTGTTTAGAAATAATAGTACCAGCTTTTTCTTCTAGTGCTTCATATACTTTTTCTAAAGACGTAATAATTGTTTTTCTTTTTGGATTTGTATTAACAAAATTAATAGCAGCTTCAATTTTTGGAAGCATACTTCCCGCAGCAAATTGTTGTTCTTCCATGTATTCTTCTAATTGATTCACTGTGACATGCTCTAATTTCTTTTGATTCAGTTGATTATAATTTACATACACATGATCAACTGCAGTTAAAATTACGAGCGTATCGGCATCTACTAATTCAGCTAATTTCTGCGCAGCGAAATCTTTATCGATAACCGCTTCAGTTCCTTTTAACCCTTCTTCAGAATCAATTACTGGAATTCCACCACCACCAACAGCTATCACTATATTTCCATCCTCAACTAAAGAATTAATTACTTTATGTTCATGAATACTTACAGGCTTCGGTGATGGAACAACACGTCTCCACCCTCTGCCAGCATCTTCTTTAAACACTGCTTTTGTTTCTTCCATTAATCTTCTGGCCTCTTCTTCTGTATAAAAAGGACCAATTGGTTTAGTTGGATTTTTAAATGCCTCATCTTTTTCATCCACGACAACGCGTGTTATAACCGTTGCTACATCTTTTTTTATATTCCTTTTTTTCAATGCCTTTTCAATCGCATTTTCCATCCAATATCCAATCATCCCTTGGCTCATTGCACCACAAGTATCTAATGGCATTGCAGGTGTCTTTTCCGTTTCTGCAGCTTTTTGCTGTAATAAAATATTTCCCACTTGTGGACCATTTCCATGCGCAATTACTATATCTACATCATTTTCCATTATTTTCACAAGTTGTTCCGCTGTTTTTTCTAACGCTTCTTGCTGTGCTCCCGCAGTAGCTTTCCCAGACTGTATCGCATTTCCCCCTAGTGCAACTACAATTTTTCTTCGTGCCATATTTCAGCCCTCCAGTTGATTTCGATTTCACAACGCTTTATAAAGTAATACTGCCTGTAATTAATCCATAAATCGCAAAGAATGCTAAAGCACCAATTGCTACCGATGATGCTAATTCTACTCGAGTAAATATTTGCTTCGAACTCTTTTGCCTTTGAACATTGTAAAAAATAAAAATACCTGGCGCATATAAAGTCATTGTTAATAATAAATACTCTAAACCAGCTGCATAAACTAACCACACACCGTACATACTTGCTATCAAACCAATTATTATATTTTTATTTCGATCCGCTTCTTCAGACTTTAAGCTATGCTTCAGTTGATAAAATGCTGAAAAAGCATATGGGATTAAAATAGCTGAAGATGCTAATGAGAATGCAAAGTTATACGCCTGATCGGAAACGACGAATGTTAATAAGAACATTTGAATTAAGCCATTTGTTATCCATAATGAATTTATTGGAGCTTTATTTTTATTTTCTTTTGCAAACCATTTTGGAAATACTCCATCTTTAGCCGCCAAATACGGAATTTCAGATGCGAGTAAAGTCCAACCTAACCAAGCACCTAATACAGAGATAACTAAACCTAAATTAATAAAGATAGCACCCCATTTTCCAACAACACTTTCAAATAAATAAGCCATAGACGGATTTTTTAAATTAGCAATATCTGCTTGCTGCATAAGTCCAAGAGACAGTAATGTAATTAAAATGTAAATGATGAGTGTACCAATTAAGCCAATAACCGTTGCTTTCCCTACATCACTTCTATTTTTTGCTCGACTAGATAAAACAACAGCCCCTTCTACCCCAATGAACACCCATAAAGTTACAAGCATTGTACTTTTAACTTGGCTGCCAACTGCTCCCCATGAAAAAGAACCAGTTTGTCCCCAAAATCCATCTAGGAACGTATCAATATGAAATGCGAAGATTCCTATGACAATAAATACAAATACAGGTACTAATTTTGCGATTGTAGTTACTAAATTCACAAGTGCCGCTGATTGAACTCCACGTAAAATTAACATGTGAACACACCATAATAATACGCTTGCACCAATAATGGATGCTACATTTTGACCGCCTTCAAAGATTGGGAAGAAATAACCTAATGAAGAAAACAATAATGTGCCGTAAGCTACATTACCAAGCCAGGCAGATAGCCAATATCCCCACGCACTATTAAACCCCATAAAATTACCAAATCCTGCTTTTGCATAACTAAAAATACCACCATCTAAATCTGGCCGCTTTACAGTTAGATTTTGAAAAGATAATCCAAGCGCAATCATCCCAATTCCTGTTATAACCCAACCAATAATAATGGCTCCAGCACCAGCACCTTTTGCCATATCACTTGCTAAATTAAATGCTCCACCGCCAATCATAGACCCCACTACAAGCGCCGTTAATGTAAACAACCCTAATTTCTTATCTTCACCCATTCCACTCACCTCTCTTTAATTGCAATAACAATACAAAAGCAATAGTGAATGATAGTGTCTAAAGGAGGAGAAAGAAGAAAGGAAGACTCCCTTTCTTCTTTACTCCATGTTTCCTAAAGTAGCTGCCATAACCGCTTTAATTGTATGCATTCTATTTTCAGCCTGATCAAATACTTTTGAATGTTTACTGCGGAATACTTCGTCAGTTACCTCCATTTCCCTCAACCCATATTTCTCATAAACTTCCTCACCATACATCGTTTCCACATCATGAAATGCGGGTAAACAATGTAAGAAAATCACGTTTTCATTCCCTGTTTCTTTAATCATTTTCATATTTACTTGATAAGGTTTCAATAACTCAACACGTTCAGCAAATTTTTCTTCTTCCCCCATAGACACCCATACATCTGTATAAATTACATCTGCATTCGCAACAGCTTCTTCCACATTACTTGTTATCATTACCTGTTCATTATATTTTTTTGCTAAATCAATTACTTCTTGCTCTGGCCATAAAGATTCCGGTGTACAAATACGTACATCCATTCCAACAATCGCTCCACCAACTAGTAAACTATTAGCAACATTATTTCGTCCATCTCCAACGTAAACAAGCTTCACATTTTTTAATTTCCCTACATGTTCTCTAATTGTTAATAAATCTGCAAGTGTTTGTGTTGGATGCCACATATCTGTTAATCCATTCCAAACCGGTACACCAGAATTTTGTGCTAAAGATTCTACAGTTTCATGATTAAATCCACGAAATTCAATTCCGTCAAACATACGTCCTAACACTTTTGCTGTATCCTCAACGGATTCTTTTTTTCCAAGCTGAATATCACCTTTCCCTAAATATTCAGGGTTCGCACCTAAATCTGTACATGCTACTGTAAATGCACATCGCGTACGAGTAGAGGTTTTTTCAAATAATAGCGCTACATTTTTACCTTCTAAATAATGATGTGGGACACCGTTTTTCTTTTTCTCTTTTAATTCTGCTGCTAAATCTAGAAAATATAGCAATTCTTCTTGTGTAAAATCTTTTTCAGCTAGAAAACTTCTTCCTTTTAAATTTGGTCTAGTCATTAACATACTTCATCCCTACTTTCTCCGTTATTTATACTAAATATCTTTACGAACAATTGGCATACTCATGCAACGTGGACCCCCACGCCCACGAGATAATTCCGAACTTAGCACCTCAATGACTTCTATACCATGTTCCCGCAATAACGTATTGGATACATAGTTGCGATCATATGTAACAACTACACCTGGCGCAATTGCTAATGTATTAGAACCATCATTCCATTGTTCACGAGCGGAAGCAATTGCATCTCCTCCTCCACAAGGAATAAGAACTAATTCACTTAAACCTAATACCTCTTTTAATGCTTCCATTAAAGAAGTGCGATGTGTAATTTTAAGAGTTTCCACATCTGGACCTTTTTCTAAAATATAAATATTCATATTTCCTTTTGGCCCTTGAATGGCTGGGTGAATTGTAAACTTGTCATAATCAACCATTGTAAACACTGTATCTAAATGCATAAATGCTCGGCATTTTGGAATTTCTATTGCTAACACTTTCTTAATTTTATTTTGTCGACTAAAAAGATTTTTAGCTAAACGTTCAATTGCTTTAGCTGACGTACGGGCAGATACTCCAATTGCAATTGTTTCTTCATTTAAAATTAGCTCATCGCCACCTTCAATTGGAAACTTATAATCACGATCTAGCCAAATTGGTACATTGTGATTTGCAAATCTTGGATGATATTTAATGATGTACTCCATGAATAATGATTCACGTCTACGCGCCGGTTCTCTCATCTTATTTATCGTTAAGCCATCGCCCACGCTAGCTGCTGGATCACGAGTAAAATATAAATTAGGCATTGGGTCTAAGTAAAACGGATAATGATCTTCCATTAATTCATATAAATGTGTCTTCTTACTTGTTTCAATCTCGTTTTTCCGTACACCACCCATAATTTTTTGAATTAATTCTTCATTTGAAAAGGAAAGTAAATATTCTTTTAAAGTTTGATGTGCAACATTTACGTCAGCCTGTCCTTCTTCTAAAATACGATCAACAAATTCTTCTCGAAGTTTTTTATCTACTAATGCCTCAGCAGCTAGTTTTTCTAAATAAAGAACTTCAACACCCCGATTGCGTAATGTTTGTGCAAAATAATCATGCTCTTTTTGAATAATTGGTAAGTATGGAATATCGTCAAATAATAATTGTTGCAAATAATCTGGCGTTAAGTTTTCCACTTCTTTACCAGGTCGTTTTAATAAAACTGTTTGTAATTCCCCAATCTCTGAAGTAACATGTATCGGATGCTTCATTTGTTGTACCTCCTTTTAAATATGTTTGATGTCTTACAAGTACATAATAAATGCTACGCGCCTTCATCTTTGTGAAAGCATCCACATTATCATTGTGAAATATTAAACAAGTTATTTTTTTAAAATCATATGAATTTGTATTTTTATAACACTTCATCCCGATTTTTCAATAAAAAAACACATATATTACGCATATATGTTGAATATTTAACTTCCGTATTTAAACAAAAATCCTGTTTTTAATTTTTATTAAAAACAGGATTTTGCATCTAAATAATTAAATTTAACCTTTCTTCTAAAATCTCCCTATCTGATTTTGACTGAGAAATGATAAGGCATGTATCATTTCCACATACACATCCTATTTTTTCTTTCCAATCTAGCTCATCAAACAAAACACCAATAACATGTGCATTACCGGGTAATGTTTTAATAACCATTAATTGATCTACACAATCAATTTTTACAACAACCTCTCGTAATTTTTTCTTTAACTTTATATCAGTTTGTAAATGCTCTTCTGAGAAAAATTTATATATCATTAATCCTTCTTGAGAAGGTACCTTCGTTAAATTTAACTCACGAATATCTCGAGAAACTGTAGCTTGTGTTACTAATACATCTTTTTTTGCTAACAATTCTACTAATCTTTCTTGCTTCTCTATTTCATACTCCTTTACAAATTGTTTAATTAATCGTTGTCTTTTTTCTTTTTTCATAAAAGACACCCCTTTTAATATTATAGCTCGCTATAATTTTCATCCGAAAGGGACAGAAAAGAATGTTGCGGAAACGTTCATAGTTTAACTGTAAATATTAAATCAAACTAAATAAAAAAGAGAAGAACAGCATTCTGTTCTTCCTTTTACATTGAAAACCGTTCAATTGTTTGTTTTAAATCCGCTGATTGCTTCTCTAAGTCTTTTAATAATTGATCGATTGCTATCATATTTTTAGACTGCTGCAACGTCACACGTGCCACTTCTTGTGAACCAGCTGACGTTTCTTCCGCAATTGCTGCTACAGCCTTTGTTTGTGCTCCTGTTTGATGAATGTGATTCACTTGTTCATTCATATAACTACTAATTTGCTTAGTTGCATCGGCTACTTCCATAACACTTGATGACATTTCTTTTAAAATTAATTCTGTAGCTTCTCCGCGTTTTGCCTCTTCTTTAGCTGTCTTCACCTGCTCTGTCATTTTCAATGCGACTTGCTGTACTTCATCTTGCATATTCCGTAATAACTGCGATATGTTTCTTGCGGAATGATCACTTTCATCAGCAAGTTTACGTACTTCTTCTGC
The DNA here is from genome assembly GCF_011066025.1 of Bacillus sp. EKM202B. Classification (NCBI taxonomy): domain Bacteria; kingdom Bacillati; phylum Bacillota; class Bacilli; order Caryophanales; family Bacillaceae; genus Bacillus; species Bacillus sp. EKM202B. Next base: position 88,618 of record NZ_JAAMNK010000009.1, read on the forward strand.
TACAACCGCAAAGCCCCTTCCATGCTCCCCTGCACGAGCTGCCTCAATAGAAGCGTTGAGTGCTAATAAATTTGTTTGGCTAGCAATCTCACTCACAACAGAAACAATGTGTTCAACTTGTTTCATTCGCTCTTCTAATTTCTGTACATTTTCCATCGAATCTTCATTTTCTCTCGCCAATGTTTGAATACCTTGAATTAAAGAAGTAAAGACACGTGTACTTTGTCCTAAAGCTTGAACCATTTCTGAAGACAACTCGTCAGACTGTTTTGCTTTTCCTTCTACTTCATTTGCAATAGAAGTCGTTGTATCAACAGTAGAAACGATCGCTTGAATCGATGCTGCTGATTGCTCGGCACCGGAAGAAATCTCCGCAAGGGTTTCAGACACACCTTGTGCTTGCTTTGTCGCTTCACCTGTTTGTTTTCTAATTTGCTGAACTTGATTATTTGTATACGAAAATGTAGTATCGATATTTTTTACCATGCCCCTTAAGTTCCCTAGCATCATATTAAATGCAACACTTAAAGATTTTATCTCATCATCGGTCTTTGGCAATGGGACATCTTCACGAATATCACCTTCAGCCGCTTTCCTTGCTGCTTCTTCCAACTTTCGAAGTGGTTTAATTAAAAATATTGCTGCCCCATACGCTAAAATTCCAGACCATACTACACCTAATAACATAACGATAATATTATAAACAGTTTGACTTACATAACTTTGAAAATAATCATATATAACGTAAATGAAAATTAAACTTGTTGAATATGTAATGAAAGCTAAAACTGTAGTAAATAACATAAGCTGTATACGCAAGCCAAAGGAAAATGTTTTTCTTTCTTTTCCCATCTCTTCTTTCCCCCTTCTTATAAGCAATATAAGTACTACCTATATATTATTATCCATATTTTCGTTATAGAAAGATATAGGGATTTTAAAAATCATTATTTCTTTGAATATTAAATCCCCCTGAAAAAAATAAAGGATTCTGACAATTTATGACTAATAACAGAAATAAGGGGCAACATTTGTAAAATATATTTTTGGCTGGGGGTTTTGTATGATTCAAGTTCGAAATCTAGTAAAATCATTTGGCTCACTTGATGTTTTAAAAGGAATTGATTTAGAAGTAAAAGAAAAAGAAGTTGTTGTTTTAATCGGTGCCAGTGGTTCCGGCAAAAGTACATTACTTCGCTGTCTTAACTTTTTAGAAATGTACGATGAAGGTGAAATTCACTTACAAGGTGAACGAATTGATCCAAAGCATTCAAATTTAAACAAAGTCCGTGAAAATGTCGGTATGGTTTTTCAACACTTTAACCTCTTTCCTCATATGACCTCACTAGAAAACATCATAGAAGCACCTATTCACGTAAAAAAATTGGAGAAAGCAGACGCGAAGGATGTTGGGAATCAACTCCTACAAAAAGTCGGCCTACAAGATAAGGCGGATGTAACTCCTCACCTACTTTCAGGTGGTCAAAAACAACGCGTTGCGATTGCACGAGCTCTTGCTATGAATCCTAAAATTATGCTATTTGATGAACCTACCTCAGCCTTAGACCCTGAACTCGTTGGAGAAGTATTGCAAGTTATGAAAGAACTTGCTGAAGAAGGAATGACAATGGTTATTGTTACTCATGAAATGAATTTCGCAAGAGATGTAGCTGATCGCGTCATCTTTATGGATGACGGAAAAATTGTAGAGGATGCTCCACCAGCGCAATTCTTTTCAGCTCCATCACATGAACGAGCAAAACAATTTTTACGTAACGTTTTATAATGTAACTTCTATTTCAAACGTAAAGAAATACATTCATACGGTGCACAACTAATTGTCCAAATAAAATATCTCGATAACATACTTAAAACCATCCGTATGATCAATATATAGGAGGGGTTTTATGAAAAGAAAACTATTAACCATTGTTGCGAGTATTACACTATGTACATCCTTCATACTAGGAGCCTGTAGTAAGGAAAGCTCGACTACTTCATCAAATGGTGAAAAGGAATTTCGTTATGCGATGAGTGGATTATACAAACCTTTTAACTATAAAGAAAATGACGGAAAACTTGCCGGATTTGATGTAGAAATAGGTGAGGCGCTCGCGAAAAAGATGGGAATGAAACCCGCTCCTATTACAAATCCGTGGGAAACGCTAATTCAAGGTCTACAATCAAAAAAATATGATGCGATATTAGGAAGTATGGCCATTACAGAAGAACGATTAAAAGCTGTTAGTTTCTCAAACCCATATTATCGCTCTGGTGCCCAGATTTTCGTAGCTAAAAAGAATACGTCTATCTCTTCTCCAGAAGATTTGAAAGGAAAGAAAATTGGTGTTGTAAAAGCTAGTACCTTTAAAACTCTTGTTTCAAAACATACAGATCAAATTACAGAATACGATAGTGATATTACCGCTCTTATGGACTTAGAGCCTGGGCGTGTGGACGCAGTAATCACTGATCAAATGGTTGGTCTTCGAATGATTAAAGAAGGTAAATCAAATATAAAAGAAGCTGGAAAACCATTAAATCTTGATGAAATGGGAATTGCTATTCGCAAAGATGATAAAGAAATGGTTAAAAAAGTAAATAAAGCTTTAGATGAAATCATTAAAGATGGTACGTACGAAAAGATTAGTAAAAAATGGTTTGGTCGTAATATTCTTGGAGAAGAGGCAAAAACGAAGTAAGTTAACTATTCAAAGATTCCATAAATCATGCCCCACTTTTTATGTGGGGTATTTCATTCCCTACTAAAATCTATACACTATGAGGTGAAACGCATGTTTGAAATTTTTATCTCTACCTACCCCACACTCTTAAAAGCTACTATTGTCACATTACAATTAACATTAACTTCCCTAGTACTCGGCTCATTAATTGGATTACTATTCGCTTTCTTTCGAATCTCTAACAATAAAGTTCTAAATAGTATCGCTCATGTCTACATCGCCATTATTCGTGGTACACCTTTAATTGTTCAAATCGCAATTCTCTATTTTGGTATTACATCTGTTGTTGTGTTCACCCCTTTTTGGGCAGGAGCAATTGCTTTAGCAATTCATAACGGTGCATATATTACCGAAATTTTCCGTGGATCCATTCAATCCGTTGACCGTGGACAATTAGAAGCTGCTCGCTCTTTAGGCATGCCTTACCCTTTGGCGATGCGCCGAATTATATTACCACAAGCATTTCGTCTATCTCTTCCTCCTCTAGGTAATCAATTTATTATTGGATTGAAAGATTCCTCACTTGTTGCTTACGTAGGACTGTCCGAATTATGGGGATCGGGTTTATCAATTGCCGCAAGTAACTTCCAACAATTAGATACATATGTAATCGTTGGTTTATATTATCTCGTACTCGTTCTCCTATTTACTTATTTTGTTAACCTTTTAGAAAAACGATTACAGCGCAAAGAGACAAACTCTATCCAAGTCCATACAAAGAATAAAAAAGAAGTTTCTTTATAAAAAAAAGCAAGCCTGAGATGGCTTGCTTTTTCACTGCAAAATATATCAACTTTTACTGATTTACTTTTTTAATACTCTCTTTTTCTTCTATATGTTCCTCACGATATGAAATATTATGAGGGTCTAATCCATTTCCTAAAGAACCGTAGAAATGTTCTCTATGCGGATCAACTAATTCACTTCCGTGATAATACACACGTGGTGTATTCCAAAGTGCTGCCAATGCTTTTGTCATCGGCATTTCGTGATAGCGTTCCGGCCACATTTCTTTAATCTTCTCTTTTACTAACGGATAGTATTTAGAGCTCATAGCAGGGAACAGATGATGTTCTGTATGATACGAGAAATTGAAATGTAAAACGTCTACCCAGCGCGGCACTGTTACTGATAAACAGTTTGCTAACGGATCATTTACTGGAACAATTGGATTTAAGCGGTGATTTGTTGCGATATATGCCATTACAATAAAGTTAGCAATTAACAACGGAATCACATATGCAAATAACCATTTTCCAGGTCCCATAATAAATAATAAACTAATCCAAACTGTCCAAGGCAAAAGAAGTTGAAGCCATACAGATTTTTGATTCGATGACTTAAATTCTTTTATAAAATGAAAGAACATTCGAGTTGAATGCAATGTAAATTGAATTGTTAGTGACAGGAAACTAAAGAATGAACGTACATGAAGAGGCATACGATATACCCAACTTAAAAACTTACTTTTTTTAAGCTTCTCAAGTGTCGGCCATGCATCTGGATCATTCTCTTCATGCTGTGTATGAACATGATGCGTTGCATTATGCCACTTTCTCCAAAGTTTTGGTCCTGTTGATAATGGCATAAATGCAATCGCGCCTAAGAAATCACGAAGCCATGCCTTTCTTACAACTGTCCCATGTAAAATTTCATGCCCTAAAAACCCAAGTGAAGCAAAACATAGTCCGAGAACAATCGCAATTCCTAGATTTGCCCACACATTCAATTCAAATACACCAATCGCTATTAACCCCGCTAATGCCACAAGTAAATAAGCCAGTCCACCAAATAAACGAGTAGGAACTGGTTTAAATGCTTTTTTTGGCAAATGTGGTGATACACGTGCTGCATACCACCCAAACGTATGAAGCTCCTTCATCCTTTTGCCCCTTTCTTATGCCGCGCCCTGCGCAACTTGCATATATTAATTCTTGCTTCCAGATTGATTTTACTAGGTGATCCAAAAAGCATTTATTATAAGGAAAATATACTCACTCTATCGTCACTTATTTTTCGCTTTTATTATCAATGAAAAACATTTCTCTTTTTACTCTCTATCAACCTTTCCACATGATGAATCATAACAATAGAATTTCTATATTGTCAACAACTTTTATGACCTAGTAATAAAAGTTGGTTATATTTTTATAATCATACTTTATTTCACTAAAAAAAAAGTATAGATTTCATACGGATTTATCCACTATATATATACATATACTTAAATACCATGGACTCTATCTCATTCAAGAATCCTCTATGTAATCAATAAATGGAATCACTTAAATTTAGTTTTATATACATGCTACTTCTTCATAATGCCCAATCAAATTAATTATATTAAAATAATTTAATCCCTCTTTTAATAAAAATAGACTCCTTCTAAAATAACGCACATGAATTTCATATAATATGGAAATATTAAAAGGAAAATTGTTCTAAAATTAGGAGGTTTCCACAATGACAAGTGATACATTTCCACAACTGCCCTTATCTTATTGGATTGAATCTACTCCGTTCCCTACTTTTCCTCGTTTATCCGAAAATATAAAGACGAAAGTTGCTGTTATCGGTGCTGGTATTACGGGTATTACTACTGCCTATTTACTTGCAAAAGAAGGCATCGACGTTGTTTTAATTGATTCTGGTCTTATTTTAAATGGAACAACTGGGCATACAACAGCAAAAGTAACAGCACAACATGATCTTATTTACGACGAATTAATAAATCATTTCGGTGTGGAAAAAGCCAGGCTTTACTATGAATCAAATAATCATGCTCTACAATTCATAAATGACACTGTGCAAACATATAAAATCGACTGTAATTTTTCAAATGAAGATTCATACTTGTATACAACTACTGATAACGGTTTAAGAAATTTATCGAAAGAATATGAAGCTTATCAAAAATTAAATATACCTTGTGACTATGTTCAATCTCTATCGATTCCTATTCCAGTACAATCTGCACTTGTAATGAAAAATCAAGCGCAATTCCACCCCCTCCTTTATTTGAAAACACTTTTAGAAAAGTTTGTGGAGATGGGAGGAAAGGTCTATGAACAAACAACAGCTATGGATGTGGAAAAAGGAGATTATCCACAAGTAATTACAAAAGAGGGGCATCGCATCACTTGTGAATATGTCGTCTCTTGTTCTCACTTTCCTTTTTATGATGCGAATAGCTTTTTCTTTACGCGAATGTACGCAGAACGCTCCTATGCTCTTGCAATAAAAGCAAAAACAGATTATCCAGGTGGCATGTATTTAAGTATTGATGATCCAAAACGCTCCTTACGCTATATAACAAACAATGGAGAAAAGTTGATTTTGATTGGCGGAGAGAGCCATAAAACGGGACAGGGAATAAATACGATGCTTCATTATGAAGCACTCTATTCTTTTGCTGAAGCAACTTTTGGAGTAGATGAAGTTCCCTATAGATGGTCAGCGCAAGATTTGATTACGCTAGACAAGCTCCCTTATATCGGACATATTAACGAAAGCAATCCAAATATATTTGTTGCAACTGGATATCGCAAATGGGGAATGACAACAGGAACTGCTGCAGCTCATTTACTGAAGGATTCCATTCTAAAAGTCCACAGCCCATATAAAGAGCTGTTTGCACCATCACGCTTTCATGCAAATCCAGATATAAAAACATTCCTTTCTCAAAACATTGATGTTGCTAAACATTTAATTGAAGGGAAACTTGAAACTGCATTACGTAAACCAGAGGATCTTGAAGTTGGCGAAGGATCCGTTGTACATGTCAACGGTAAACGAGCAGGTGCTTATAAAGATAAAGAAGGAAAACTACATATCGTCGATACGACTTGTACACACCTCGGCTGTGAAGTTGAATGGAATAACGGTGATTGTACTTGGGATTGTCCTTGCCACGGTTCTCGTTTTTCAATTAATGGCGATGTTATGGAAGGGCCAGCAGATCAACCATTAAAACGAGTTGATAACGAATAAAAAAACAAAGAAGTTCAACAAGAATCCTGTTGAACTTCTTTGTTTTTCATGACACCTTTTCATATAAATTTCGACATAAGAAGGGGAATATTAACAGTAAATAAAATAATATATTCATCTACAAATAAAAGGGGTGAATACTATGCAACCTTCTGCTCCACCTCATCTAGAATCTACAGAAACTATCTTTTCAAGCTCTATTACAAAACTTGTTGTTTTTATTTGTTGGCTCGCCATTCTAGCTGACGGATATGATTTAGGTATTTACGGTGCCGTTCTGCCAAAGCTTTTAGAAGACAACAGCTGGGCACTATCACCAGCTCAAGCTGGAACAATTGCCAGCTATGCTCTATTTGGGATGTTTATTGGCGCTATTCTAATCGGAACCATTACAGATTTAATTGGACGAAAGTGGACACTTATATGCTGTTTAGCTCTTTTTTCTATCACAATGGGCTTAGCTGCAATTGCTCCTTCTCCTGAATTATTTGGGCTATCTCGATTTATCGGAGGAATCGGATTAGGCGGTGTTATCCCAACGGCTTCCGCACTTACTGTTGAATATTCATCAAAAAAACGGCAATCTTTTATTTATGCTCTTATGTTTACCGGCTATCCTTTAGGTATCGTGTTAGGTGCTATTTTATCCATGTTTATGTTAGAAGATTTCGGATGGAGAATTATGTTTGGCATCGGAATGATTCCGCTACTCCTCATTCCTTTCATTATTCTTTATTTACCTGAGTCCATTCAATTTTTATTATCGCGGAATCGACAAGAAGAAGTGAACAAAATTCTTAATCGCTTTCAAATTGAATTCCATGTAAAAGATGAAATTTCTGAAGCACCATCTAATATACAAAAGAAAAATGGATTTCTTACGTTATTCTCAAAAGAATACATAAAAGCAACGCTACTTTTTTGGATCACTTATATAATGGGAATGTTTTTAATATACGGTTTAAATACTTGGTTACCACAGATGATGCGTCAGGCAGGATATCCTCTTGGATCTAGTTTATCATTTCTACTTATGCTAAATATTACTGCAGCTATCGGCGCATTATTTGCTGGGGCGATTGCCGATCGTATAGGAGCAAAAATTGTTATTAGCATCTCCTATCTTATGGCAGCCATATGTATTGGACTACTAACAATTAAACCATCTGTTACAATCATTTATCTTTTAATTGGTCTTGCTGGAATTGGATCAGTCGGTATTACTCAAATATTAAATGCTTATGTAACACAATACTTCCCATCACATATACGAGCTACCTCCTTAGGCTGGGGACTTGGACTTGGCCGAGTTGGTGCAATTGCTGGACCTATTCTTGTCGGTATTATTATGACAATGCAATATGACTTAGCATGGAATTTTTACTTATTCTCTTTTGCAGGTCTTATCGCAGCTATATCTGTTTTCTTTATTCCTACAAAATAAAGTGAAACTTTAATCAGTGTTGAGGTGCATCCCCAGCTGATTATTAGTCCACACCAATCAGGCGTTTACGGGCAGTAAGGCTCCCACAAATAGCGGGATAAAAAAAGAGCACAAATTTACTTGTGCTCTTTTTTATTTACTTCAAACAACATATTTCTAAATAGTGTATTCAAACTCTCAATATCAATCCCTAATCCCTTTTCAATCCCTTTCACGTATTGCTGATAATAATCAATTTGTTCTTCTAAAAATTGATTTAACACTTGAATTTTCAATCCAACATCTAATTCCGTACCCGCTTTTTTCTTTATTAACAACTTCTCAATCTCATTCAATACACTACGTTCTATAGATAGTTCTGTAATCAATCGATTAAATTCTACTGGAGGTAATGTCCCTTTCTCTTCTAGCCACTGACAAGCTAAAATAGGACGTAATACATAAAAGTACTTTTTCAACTTTACATTCTCGCCTTGCAAAAATTCACGATAATTTTTTGAAGCCATATGTAAGTAATGATATATCGTTGCTTTTGGATCAAAATTCTTTTCACTCATTTGCTGAAGCTGCTCTGGAAAGTTAGAGTTTTTCGAATAAAAAATTGGTGATCGAATCCACTCAAGTAAAGCTGGATTTGACTTCGCAAACAGTTGTAATGCCTTTTTAATATCCCAGCCACTTATATCTAAGTCATCACTAATTGGATATTCAATTACATCACGTTTATCATGAATTGATAAATACCATTCTACCGGATGTATATAAACAAACCTAACATCATAATCGCTATCTTTCGATGGAAATCCCCAAGCACGACTCCCCGATTCCACTGCAAATAAAATTTTCACATCATTCTCTTCTTCAATTCTTTCTAACTCTAATTCAATTTTTTCTCTCATTTCATACCATCCCCATTTTTTGATTATTTCCTTGGAAATTCGACAAATATACTATTAATTTTACTACACACTAAAATAACTGCCAGAATTTTTCTGACAGTTTAACAAAGACTATTTTTTCTTTTCAATTACAGTAGCGGTAATTCGTTCAAACTCTTTTTGAATTTCCTCTTTATATGCATCCACTTTTGAAAAATCCATAGCAGCAATATAAATTCGTTCTAATTTATCACGAACTGATTTTGCTTTTGCTAAGAAAGACATCGCCTCATTCATTTTTGCTTTATATTGAATGGAAACGTCACGAATTTCTGTAGCATACTTCTCATCCGTCCCCGGTTTAACAATAAGAGCATACATATCTATAATCTCATCACCCACGCGACTTGGAAAATATTCATGTGGTGCGGTACTATCAAAAATTGCAAATCCTAATTCTCTTACAATAACCATATCAAGACTATTCGGGTCAAATCCGCAATGATATACTTCAACGTCAAAACCTTTTTCTTCTGCTGCCTTCGATAACTTTTTGAGCATTGTTGATTTTCCAGAGCCCGGGCGTCCTTTTATAAAATAACGATGTGGCAATCCTTCTGTTAAATTAGGAACAAAATCAACTGCTCCTTTCGGTGTAGCAGCTCCTAAAAAACGATGTTTCACAATCGATTGTTGCCCCTTTTTATCTGCAAATAATTTCTGAATTAGCTGATCTGTTAGTTCATTTGCTTTATTAAAATCAATGTTATTAATATATATTTTCTCCCACTCATCATGTATAACTAATGCCTCTTTAAAACATCTGTAAGCAGATTTGAAAGCCTTGCTCGCTTCTGATACAAACCGTTCAATTTCTACCTTCTGCTTTCTTAATTTACCTGAGTCCCAAGCAACTCCTAAATTTATATACTCTTCAATAACTCCTGGCATTTTCGGCTCAATAACATGCGGTGATGTTCCATCAACAATTCCTACTTTTAATTTCGGAATAATCACCCCATCAACCGACTTATTATCAGAAGAACAATGCAAAAGCTCAATATCATATCCTTTTTCAACCCATTCACGACCTATTGCCTTAATTAAAGAAGATTTTCCCGTTCCTGGACCACCCTTTAAAATAAACAACCTATCTAGCCCTTTTAAATTCTCTTCGTATAAATTATGAAATCCTCTAGCTGTATTACCACCAGCATAATAATTTAACACATTCCCTGTCACTGCACTCACTCCTTCGCAACAGTCTACTTACATAAGCTACAATATGCGAGCAACTTTATTTGGGTGAACACCTAATTTGTATTGCGTGAAAAAAGGAAATGAATTACAATTTAAATATCATGAATATTTCGAATTCCGAAACTGAATAAACCTTTATCAAGAGAGGCAGAGGGACCGGCCCTTTGAAGCCCAGCAACCTCAGTTTATAAGAACTGAATAGGTGCTAATTCCTGCAAAATGCATTGCATTTTGGAAGATAAAACGCAACTAGTATGTAAAGCCCATCTTTCTTGATCATGAAAGATGGGCTTTTTATTATTTGAAAAACATATATTGGAGGTATTTAAAATGAAAGTAATTGATCTATCACAAACGTTTGAAAATAATATGTCTCAATTTCCCGGAACACCAACAATCCAACTAGAAACCATTACAAGCGTTGAAGAAACGGGATATCAAGTTACAGATTTCCATTCGGTCGTTCATGTCGGTACACATTGCGACGCTCCCGCGCATTTTATTTCTGGTGCAACAACGATTGATCAATTGCCCCTTGATCAGTTTGTAGGTGAAGCAGTTCTCATCGATGTCACTCATGTTCAAGAGAGAAAACTCCCTAAAGAAGTATTGCATAATGCCGACATAAAAAAAGACGATATTGTCATTTTCCATTCTAATCTATCTAATAAATGGAATACAGAAGCTTATGAGAAAGAAGCATTTTATCTTTCCGAAGAATTAGCTGAAGAACTAGTTGAATTAAAAGTAAAATCAGTCGGTTTAGATTTTATTTCTCCCGATGAGGTAACGACAGAAACATCACCCATTCATCACATACTGTTAGGCAATAATATTTTCTTAATTGAAAACTTAACAAATCTAGATGCTATTAAAGCGAAACGTTTCTTTTTCTCAGCAGCACCTTTAAAAATTAAAAATAGTGACGGTGCTTTCGCAAGGGCATTCGCTGTTATTTTTTAAAATATGGACTACAAAAAAGCAAAGATCATCACTGACCTTTGCTTCTATATTTTTTATTTACATTAAGGAAAAATTGTTCCAACCGGAGACGTACCCAAGCTAAATAATCTTTCTCTTTCTTCTTTGTACAAGCTATCTCTTCCCCATCTACCATTCCAACAAGTTCTAGCTCTAACAGTTGCCTCGTGAATGCTAGTATATTTACTTCTTCTGCTGGATACTCTTCTTTTAATTTCTCCTCAATTTCTCCCAATAAAAAACCGTCACGCATCATTGCCAATGCATCAATCCAAAGTGGCGGCATTTCATATTTTTCTCCTGTAATTGTATCTTTTACAATATAATTCTTTTGCTCTTTTCGAAATTGAATCGTGTGTAAGCATACAGTCGAATTTAATGTTAATTCCATCAATACCACCTCTTTCATCATATCTGCATAGAAAAAAGGATGCGCGGGCACCCCTTCTTTTCTTTTCATAACACTACCGAACCGTTACATGAGTAACCAATCTCATGTCGATATTTTCCTCCATTATAAACGAAGTATTTTATAAAAAAAACCCTTCTTGAAACATTTTATTAAATGTTTCAAGAAGAACACTTTTCTGAAAAATATTTTCTTCTACTTCGCTACATCGTCGGTAAATAAATTTCCACTTTCGTTCCCACACCCATACTACTTTGAATCGTGATACTCCCTTGATGTTCTTTAATAATTTTATATGTAATCATTAAACCAAGCCCTGTACCATTCTCCTTCGTTGTGTAAAAAGCCTTTCCAATCTTCTCTAATTTTCCTGCCTCTATACCAAATCCTTGATCCTCGACAGCAATACACAAATACCCCTTAGTTTTTTCATATGCCCGAATATGAATATCCCCACCTTCTGGCATTGATTCTATTCCGTTTTTAATAATATTTAACAACACTTGTTTTAATTGTTTATCATCACCGTTTATAACGGGTAAGTTTCCATCTATTTGCAAATAAACTTTCACTTTATATTGACTCGCATAACTTTCCATTAACTGCACAACATATAAAAGGATTTCCCGTATGTTACACCATTCATAATTTGTTGGTTTCGGTTTTCCTAATAACATCAATTCGCTAACAAATCCGTTAATTCTCTCAATTTCTTGTAACATTATTTCATAGCTCATCATATCTTCAGGGTTTCTTTCTTTTTGCATTTGCGTAAACCCCTTCAAAGCCGTTAATGGATTTCGGATTTCATGCGCAATTGTTGTAGACATAGTCCCAATTACAGCTAAATTTTCTGTCTCTTTCATATTGTTCATCATTTCAACAACCGTTCTTACATAAGATTGAAATCGTTTCAACAAAGAATGTGAAATAATGAAATAGAATACACATAAGACAAGCGGAATCACAACTTTTAGATCTTGTAGTATCAATGTAAAAAGTACGTACTTTCCAATTACACTAAAGGAAACTAAATAAAAATATTTTCTGTTCACGAAAACCGGTGCAAATAAAATTAATAACATTTCTACCATACTACCATGTTCAAAAGCTCTATCCGTTCGCAAATAAATCATTAAATTATTTATAAGATTGATAAACATGTACCCAAATAAAAATAAATATTTTATAGAATATACATAACCTCTTTTTTGAAGATACATTGAAATAGGGAATAATGCTATTACAAATATATATACGCCTATCCCAAGGCTTCCTTCTGGCCACCCTACCGTTGTTCCATTAATATTCATAGCAGGATATACAAAATAATATATAGCGTCATATGAAAAGAATATAATATAGAATAATAATATAAATACCTTTAAAGCTTTTCTTTCTTCATAAATCAAGCTCTTGTATTTGTTCATATAAAAACTCCCCTTGATCGATACGAAAAAAAATCCCCGCCGTTATCTCCTTAAATTATAAGTATGAAATTGCTTTCAGGGCAATACGTAACCTTATAATACTAGAAAGGAAGGAGACTTCTCCTTCCTTTCTAGTCACAACTTATATCCATCTGACCCTATCATGTAGCAGTCCATCCGTAAAATCATTATGCCCTATTACAAAATCTTTCATATATAAATTTAAATATTCACCGTACTTACTTTCTGTATTTAATAATAATTCCTCGACATAATAAGCACCTTGTCCAAAGTGATCTAAAAGTAAACTACACAAACCTGCATAAATTCCGCACCCTACTTGGAAGTAAGTTGCATTCGTTTTATATTTATGAAAAACTTGGCTACTATTCATTACGTTATACATATACGTCTCGCCATTTTCATAAACGAGTAATACACCTACTAGATCCTCTCCTGCAACCTCTTCTTCCGCTGGATTGAATACTTTACGATTCCAGTTCCATAAATCTTCTACCTTATCTAAGTTCTGTCTAATTACATTTGTTGTATACTCATTAATTCGGTAAAGAAAACCAACTTCCATGTTGAAATTTTTCCCTAAAATTAAAACTTCCTCATGTGGCATTAAGCAACCATAAAACTCTCTTTCTCCTAACTTCACTTTATACTCTGAAGCATATACATCCTCATAAAAATAAAGAGGACGATGATGACTCATATACATCGGATAACTCCATATCGCTTCGTCTAGAAATCGCTCTACTGCCCATGACGTATAAAGTGTATACGGCTTTATAAGTGCCGTATCATTCAAAAACGACGTATCATGTTCTACAATATAGCATGCTTGTGGCTGTTCATTCGGCCGTTCTTTCATAAGTTCAACAACCATCCATTGAACAACACCTGGATTCATACCTGAACCTATAATCGCTTTTGTATTTGTAAATTTTTCTTTCTCTTTCTCAAACCTCGTATATCGTTCCGTAAGCTGAAATCCAAGTAAACTATCGTCCTGATCTACCGCCTCATTTTCCAAAGCTGAATTAATATAAAAGATTCCAAGTTCATTACAACAGCTCAGTACCCTGATCGTATCTGCACCCGAAACATCAATAACAACACTCGTACTTTTTTCTGTTAAATGCTGTTTAAATTTCACTACATCTTGAAGGTCTATTTCATATAATGACAAATGACCTTTCAAATTTGGAAACAACTCATCATAATAAGCCCTATCTTTTTGTTTTATATCAACCAAATGAAATGTAACATTCTTTATCACTTCATAAATTGGATCTTTTTCATTTGCTATCGCTTGATTTAAAATTGCTAAAACTGCCTTCGCTGCTCCACCAGCACTACCAAGTAATGTAATCGATAACGAATTTGGAAACTGCTCCACAAATAAAACCCCTTTAGTAAATTAGTTGAGCAGTTCTTCCTCAAAAAATAAATTGAATACATCAAAAGGTGGCTCGTACATATTTTTTATAATTTAGCACAAGATTGCCTCTTCAAAAATCATACTAACATAATTTATATTCAATTCATTTTTCCCCTCATATCCAAATCGAACTAAACAAACAGGCCCGACCTTTCCTTCTGCATATAAAAGAAAAAGCCAGCCCTTTCAACTAACCTACGGACAATGGACAGATTTTACATGTTGAATATTCACATACATTTTTGCATCACGCGCTTTTAATATTTCAATATGTCCTTCATCGATCTTCGCCATTTTTCCAATTTTATTGGATTCCTCACCTAAATCGAACACCATAATCTTTCCATACATTTTAATAAGTTGCTCCTCAAACGTTCGAGCTAACGTAATATTTAATGGATTTACGGGGAGTTCATTTTTATTGAGGGAATAAGGCACTTGGTTTTCTTTATACGGAATTAACCATTTTAAGTGCTTTAAAGATATATATACAGTTTTATAGACTGGACTATAAAAAACAATATAATCGTTCATTACACTTGTAACATATCCATGTATTGAAGCATTACCTGCTACATAAATTTCTGTGAAAATCCCTTTAGATGTGCTTAATACTTTCCTCAAAGAAATTGAAGGAGATTCCCTTTTAATTACAGAATCTACATCAGGTTTTAATATTTCTTCATCATATGGTCTTAAAAATTTATAATATTGGATATGATATAAAGATATATATACGTAGTCTTGTCCATTGTAAAGAACAACAATATCATTTCCTACATCGATTAATACGCCTTTAAATCTCTTTTCACCAATTAATTTAACATATATATTTTCTCCAATACTTTTGTGTAACTCATTCATCTATATCCTCCTTCCTATGAAATTTCAATTTCCCTTTCTTTTATTCTAAAAATAATCAGGGGCAATGTTCTGTTTTTTAATAGTAAGAAACCCTTTTTCATATATCCACAAATAATTACAGAGAAATATGAAATCATTCTTCATTTTCAATCATAATGCCCCTTTTATTTATTAAACATTATTCTTCTTCATTCTTTTTGTTTTTAACTATTTGACTCACACTCTTAATATGAGAATTAATCACATAAATGACCTCATCACCATTAACTAGTGTAATATTCCCATCATGTATATCACTTAATAAACCTTCCACACACTCTGGTCCACCACGATTAATCTTTATCCATTTATACTTCAAGTCATTTAATGCATCTAAAAAAGTATCTTCTTCCGCATAAAAACATGAACCATATTCTCCTTGTGCCTCTTTCACTTTTCTGACTAGACTCTTCACATGTTTCAGCTGATAATACACTAATTCTCCATGAGGTAATTGTAGTGTAAGGTAATCTTTTCCTAACAATGACAGTACACCTACTCGACTTTCCGGTCCACGAAGATTTACTTTTACATTCTCACCAACTAAACCTTTGATTTGATCACAGCATAATACATCCTCCAAATTCATACCCTCCTTTCTGTTTTATCTTCCTCTACTTGATTGTCTTAGTGCGCGAGCTCGATTTGAATTATTGCTGTTTTCATTACTTTTCTCATTACTACTCTCATCACTACTCTCATCACTCTGTCCACTTACAGATGCATTATAATTAACACTCTTAATATGAGATAGTGCAATTAATACAACTTCTTCTTTAATAATCAATGTTACATAACCGCCAGAAACATCTTGTAAAATACCTTCAATTTTCTCTGGTCCACCACGGTTAATTTTCACCCAGCGGTATTTGAAGCTTTGAAGTAGCGTTTCAAAGTCTTCTGCAATGTCTTCTTCCACCCATTCTAAATCACCTACTCCACCATCTTTCGTATTTTGGGTAATGCTTTTCAGATGGCGAAGCTGGTAGTAATGGCTCTCTCCTTTTTCATTCTCTAATCCGAAGTAGTCCGCACCTAATGATACTATTGTTCCTTTTTGAGATTCTGGTCCACCTCTGTTCACTCTTACATAAGATCCAATTAAGTCTTTCAAAAAATCCCAATGAAATAAACTCACGAGAAAACCCCTTCCATTAATTTATAAGCTTTTGCACTGATAGTATATGTATCTGTACAGGTTACGTTCTCTATGTTTGTCCTAGCTCGAAAAAAATATGCTTTTAACATGGTAGACTACTACCTATCAAAATTCTAAGAAATCCTGAGGGCTCCTTAGGATTTTGATATCTTTAGATAAAAAAATCCCGTATGAAGATACATTTCTGCATATCTTCATACGGGATTTCCTAAAGTTTAGTCTTCGTCTTTAACGTCCATATCTTCTGGAATTGGTTCGTTTAATATTTCTTCTACTAATTGTTTATATTTCTCCATTTGTTCTAAATGCGTGTTGAATTGTTCTTTATTTAATAAATATTGCTCTCCATCGAATAGCGCACGAACTTTCTTTTGCTGAATTAGCTCTTCAATATACGATTTTGGTAAATTCAAATACTCCGCAGCTTCTTCTATTGTTATATACAATGCGTTCATTCCTTTATTGTTTTTTCATATATACTGTATCTTACTTTATTTTTGTAAACAAATAAAAAAGATTTTGTAAATGCAGTTTAAAAAGCAGGTAGAACCATTCCATATATTGTATAATAATATAGTAAGTATTTTTTTAAATATAGAATGGTATCACCCATTTACACAAAGGAGAGTTAACATATGGCTACTCGTCACATCATTACAATGTTAGAAAAAACATTACAAGTTGAAACAGAAAACACAACTTCTCATTTAACTACATCTTTATCTGATCGTATTCTTTCTCAAGGCGTAGCAATACACGAAATCAATTGTTATCATACAATTGGTGAATGGTACAAAAATCATTTCTTATTCCAACAAGATGATTTTCTATGGGCTAAATATGCTTTCTACGACGCATATTGTGAAGCGATAAAAAAACAAGGGCATCTTACAAAACGCGTTCGTCAAATATTAGAGTCATTGGCTCGAAAACATGGAAAACAATACATTGCTTCTATACTAAATATGCCATTTCCTAACGAACGAGCAGAAGGAACAGCGTAAACAAAACATAGATTCATTATTTTCTAGACTGATTTACAAATAAAATGTTCATGTCATATGAACTGATGAAACCGGTGTCATAATAATGATTGAAAATATAGTAAACAGGAAAACCCCCATTTACATCTCTCGTCTATTTGAATAGAGAAGTAAATGGGGGTATACTTGTACCTTTATCCCGCTATTTGTGGACAGTAAAAGCCCGATTAGTGAAGGTTAATAATCAGTGCAGGATAGCCCCCACTGATTAAAGTTTCACTTTATTATTTCATCATTTGCTTTATCAATTCTCGATTTCGTTTTTTAAATACTTCATTATGCGAAGAAACCATTCCGTACTCACTTGCATCTGGCTGAATAAATTGTTTCGCTTTATTCACAGCATTTCCAGCATCTTGGAATGCTCCCGCAATTAAATGCAATTTCCCATCATGTTTCAAAATATCTCCCGCAGCATATAATCCATCTACAGAAGACTCACTATTTGCATTACCTGCAATATAAAAATTATCTATAATCGCAACGTCCAACTCACTATTTTCTAATAATGTAATGTCACGTTCATATCCATGATTAATAATAACTTCATCAATAGGTAAATGAGAAACTTCACCTGTCTCATGATTCGTTAATTCTACATATTCAATCGCTTCATGATTATCACCAGCAACTAATTTTGTAATCGATGTATTCAGAAAACACTCCGCTGAGCTGTTCATTAGTTGTTTTACTTGTGCTTCATGACCAGATAATTCTTCTTTTCTATATGTTACATACACTTTTTTCGCGATTGGTTCTAATTCGTTCGCCCAATCAACGGCAGAATTTCCTCCACCAGAAATAATGATCGTTTTATCTTTGAAACGCATTAAAGATTTAACTGTATAATTTAAATTCGATACTTCAAATCGCTCCGCACCTTCAATCGATAACTTTTGCGGTTTCAATATACCGCTTCCAGTTGCGACGATAATTGTTTTTGAAAAATGTTCTTCGCCAGTACTTGTTTTTAGCGTAAAAGTTCCATCTTCATTACGAATAATTGATTCTACTTTTGTATTTAATACAACTTCCGGCTTAAATGTTAGCCCTTGCTGTACAAGTTGTTCAATTAATTTATCACCTGTAACTGGCAATAGCCCTCCTACATCCCAAATCATCTTCTCCGGATAAACATGTATTTTTCCACCTAACTGTGGTTGAAATTCTATTATTTTCGTTTTCATCTCTCTAAGTCCACTATAAAAAGCTGAATAAAGCCCTGCAGGTCCTCCGCCTATTACAGTTACATCAAACAATTCTTCTCGATTCATTCGTGCTCACTCCTCAGCTACTAATCATTGATTATCATTCTCAATAAAATATAACCTGTTTCCGCAAAATTTACAATCAAAATTACTATTGACAATACACCCATATAAAATTATATTATTTAAAGAATCAATAGTGATAATCATTATCAACTTGTTAATAATTAGCAAATTTGGGATTACATCTTCTTTCATTAATATGGTTAATACTATTTTGTGAAATCTCAAATTCAAGATTTTTAATAAACATTTTGCATTACCACTACTCTTTCAAAAAGATTGCAGTTAAACAAATTATTGTATACACATACATCTATGTTAAAGGAGAAAGACGATGAAAAAGTTATTTATTTCACTAACAGTTCTTTTCGTTCTTGTTATGAGTGCTTGTAGCAACGGCTCTACAGACAAAAAGAATGATGCAAAAGGTAGTAAATCAGAAACAATTACATACCAATCTGAAAATGGTAAAGTAGAAGTTCCTGCAAATCCAAAACGCGTTGTTGTTTTATCATCATTCGCTGGTAACGTAATGTCATTAGGCGTAAATGTTGTTGGGGTAGATTCATGGTCTAAACAAAACCCACGTTTTGATAGTAAACTTAAAGATGTTGCTGAAGTATCAGATGAAAATGTTGAAAAAATCGCTGAACTAAATCCAGATTTAATCATTGGTTTATCAAATATTAAAAATGTTGATAAGTTAAAGAAAATCGCACCTACTGTAACATACACTTACGGAAAAGTTGATTACTTAACACAACATTTAGAAATCGGTAAGTTATTAAACAAAGAAAAAGAAGCAAAAACTTGGATTGATGATTTCAAGAAACGTGCACAAGAAGCTGGTAAAGAAATTAAAGCAAAAATTGGTGAAGATGCAACAGTATCAGTTGTTGAAAACTTCAATAAACAGCTTTATGTATACGGCGAGAACTGGGGCCGCGGAACAGAAATTCTGTACCAAGAAATGAAATTAAAAATGCCTGAAAAAGTAAAAGAAAAAGCTTTAAAAGAAGGTTACTACGCATTATCTACTGAGGTATTGCCTGAGTTTGCTGGTGATTACTTAATCGTAAGTAAAAACAAAGATACTGATAACTCCTTCCAAGAGACAGAATCATATAAAAACATTCCAGCAGTAAAAAATAATCGCGTATACGAAGCAAACATGATGGAATTCTATTTCAATGATCCACTTACATTAGATTTCCAACTAGACTTCTTCAAGAAAAGCTTTCTTGGTAAATAATACAAACATGAGGAATTCTTAATTTAAGAATTCCTCTTCCTTTATTCTATGAACAGAAAAGATGTGAAACGAATGACAAAAGATCATGACAATCCACGTTCTATAGCTTTTACATACAAACTAATTTTGAGCATAATTGCATTCTTTCTTATTTTTATGGTTGCAATGGTATTAGGGGCTGCAGATACTTCAATAAAGGATGTATGGTTAGCACTTACTTCCTCCGCTAAAGGAGACAAAATATCTATTATTCGTGAAATACGTTTACCACGTGAAGTTGCTGCTATTTTTGTAGGGGCTGGACTAGCCGTTTCTGGGGCAATTATGCAAGGATTAACACGAAATCCCCTTGCAGACCCTGGCTTACTTGGGCTAACGGGTGGCGCAAATGCTGCACTTGCACTAACACTTGCTTTCAACCCTTCCATAAGCTACCTGTACTTAACATTAGCTTGCTTTATCGGCGCTGCGGTAGGGGCAATTATGGTATTTGGAATTGGTATGGTGAAAAAAGGCGGACTTTCTCCTCTTCGAATTGTATTAGCAGGTGCTGCAGTTTCAGCATTTCTACTCGCAATTTCGGAAGGAGTCGGCATTTACTTCAAAATTTCACAAGATGTATCACTTTGGACTGCTGGAGGGGTGATTGGAACTACTTGGAGTCAATTGAAAATTATTATTCCAGTCATTTCAATAAGTATCTTTATCGCTATCTTATTTGCAAGAAAATTGACAGTCCTTAGTTTCAGTGAAGAAGTTGCTGTTGGACTCGGTCAAAAAATCATTGTTATTAAAACAATTTTGTTTATCATTATTATCTTACTTGCTGGTGCTTCTGTGGCGCTTGTCGGAAATATGGCATTTATCGGTTTAATGATACCTCATATGGTGCGTCCTATTGTTGGTCCAGATTACCGATTTATTATTCCGATGTCAGCAATTGCTGGTGCTTCCTTTATGTTACTTGCAGACACAATCGGACGTACAATTAATGCTCCGTATGAAACACCCGTTGCTGCTATCGTCGCAATTGTAGGATTACCATTCTTCCTATTCATTGTTCGTAAAGGAGGAAAAACATTCTCATGATGCCATCTATTTTAAGAAAACAACGTCTTATTATACTCGCATTACTTATACTAACTATTACAACCATTGTAATTGGAATGGGACTCGGTTCAGCATCTTTATCTTATGATCGACTACTCCCAACGCTAATGGGACAAGGTTCATTTAAAGAAGAATTCGTTTTATATTCTTTAAGACTACCTAGAATTATCATTACAGTATTAGCTGGTATGGCACTCGCTTTATCAGGTGCTATCCTTCAAGGCATTACACGTAACGATTTAGCTGAACCTGGTATTCTCGGGATTAACTCTGGTGCTGGTGTTGCTGTTTCTATTTTCTTTTTATACTTTCCAATAGATGTAGGTTCATTTCTTTATTTACTACCAGTCGTTGGATTTATCGGGGCTTTTCTTACAGCTGTTTTAATTTACGTATTTTCATATAGTCAATCAACAGGGCTTCAGCCAATACGATTAACATTAACCGGTATCGGTTTTTCATTTGCACTATCTGGAGCAATGATTGTCCTTATTTCATCTGCTGATCGTATGAAAGTCGACTTTATCGCCAAATGGATTGCCGGAAACATTTGGGGAGATGATTGGATCTTCATTTTCGCAATGCTCCCATGGTTAATCGTATTAATTCCATTTGTTTTCTATAAAGCAAATCGATTAAACATTTTAGCATTAAACGAACCAGTCGCAATCGGCGTTGGAATTGAAATTGAAAAAGAACGCAGATACTTATTAATTGCAGCCGTTGCACTTGCAGCTGCAGCAGTTTCCGTAACAGGAGGAATTAGCTTTATCGGGCTGATGGCTCCTCATATCGCAAAATCTTTAGTAGGCCCAAGACATCAAATCTTCATGCCTATCGCCCTTTTAATCGGCGGATGGCTATTACTATTAGCAGACACAATCGGACGAAACATCGTTGAACCTAACGGTATTCCGGCAGGTATTGTCGTTGCTTTAATTGGTGCTCCTTACTTTATGTATTTATTGCTTAAGAAAGCATAAAAAACACCCTCAAGAGTGCAATCTTGAGGGTGTTTTCGTTTCATTCTACCGCTGCCCATATCCTTCAAACTTCTTCGCTAAATTCTCCATCTCATCTTCTGGCAATAACTTCGGTTCTCCGACGCTTTTCGTTTGATAATAAATTTGCGCACAAAATTCAATTTCTTCCGCAACAGTAAATGCCATTTTTATATTATTTGCACCTGCAATTAAACCGTGGTTCGCAAGTAATACTGCACGGCGATTAATCATGCCTTCAAAAGCAGCCTCTGCTAATTGCTTCGTACCAAATGTTTCATACGGTGCACAGCGTACATTCGGGCCTGCGAAAGCAATTAAATATGAAACAGCAGGAAGCTCCCACCCTAATGATGCAATCGTCTTCGCATAAGGTGAATGTGTATGCACGAGCGCATTTATATCTTCACGATTCCTATAATAAATAAGATGCATATCTAGTTCACTTGACGGTTTTCTCTCACCTTCTACTACTTCACCATCTAAGTTTAATATAACTACATCCACGGGCGTTGTTTCATAATAATCTAAACCACTTGGGCTAATTGCAACTAGGCCTTGTTCACGATTGAAAATACTAATATTTCCGCCGGTCCCCTTTGTTAAACCGCTAGAAATCATTTTCCTTCCGTACGCTACAATTTCTTCTCTTTCTTTTTGTAATAACATATACATCCCCCTAAGTATGAAGCTTATGATGACTGACTATATACCTATTTACTAAAATAGATTTTTTAAATTCTCCGTAAACGGTGCCTTTACAATCCCTTTTTCCGTAATAATTGCTGTTATATTTGCATGTGGCGTAACATCAAATGCTGGATTGTATACTTTACTTCCTTTCGGAGCTGAATATTGTCCGAAACGATTGATTACTTCAGAAGCATCTCTTTCTTCGATCGGAATTTCGTTTCCTGTCGGTGTGTTTAAATCAATTGTCGGTGTTGGTGCTGCTACATAAAACGGAATGTTATAGTATTTAGCTAAAATAGATACGCCTAATGTTCCAATTTTATTTGCTACATCACCATTTGCTGCTACTCGGTCACAGCCGACGATTACCGCATCAATCTTCCCTTGTGACATGACCATAGCTGCCATATTATCGGTAATGACTGTTACATCAATTCCCGCTCGCTGTAGTTCTAATGCTGTTAACGTTGAACCTTGTAATCTAGGTCGTGTTTCATCAGAGTAGATTTTAAGGTCCCATCCTTTTTCTTTCGCTAAATACATTGGAGCTGTCGCAGTACCATACTTAGTCGTTGCTAACGCACCTGCATTACAATGAGTTAATAATCCCATGCCATCATGGAATAATGTTAATGCATGTTCTCCAATTTGACGGTTAATTTCTTCATCTTCTCTATGAATCTCTTTTGCCTCTTCTAACAATCTATCTTTCAACCGTGCAATCGATAAGTGAACATTATCTATCGCTACACTTTCCATTCTTTCCAGCGCCCAAAATAAATTTACTGCCGTCGGTCTTGATGTTGCTAAATATGCACATACCTTTTTTACTTCTTCAATACATCCTTCTACCGTACTTTCAGCAAATTCCTTTACCCCTAAATACACACCATACGCTGCTGAAACCCCAATCGCTGGTGCACCTCGCACTTTCATGACTTGAATTGCATCCCACACACTTTCAGCTGTTTTGAAAGATTCATAGACAACTTCGTTCGGTAATAACGTTTGATCTAATAAAACTAAAGCATCATCTTTCCATTGAATTGGTATTAATTGCTCTTTCATCATTTTCTCTCCTTACTTCGCGCTATGAATGGACTGTTTTTTTAACGTTTCTACAAAACTCGTACCTGTTTTATATTGATTCGCTCGTAAAATAAACTTCTTCGCTACTTGAAGACAAATTCGCTCCGCTCTAGCACGTGCTTCATCATTCTCAATACAAGTAATATCCTTTACTTTCGCTAATCCAACAATACGACGAATTAACTCAAGACCCGTCACTGCAGCTGTATCCTCTAACACAGATTGTAAATATACGCCATTAAAGCCTTCTTCCTTCGCCATAATTTCTGTCACATGAATATCCCAAGCAACTAAAAACTTCTTCTTAAATAAATCAATTACCTCTACCATCGTCGTTTTTAGCCAATCCATATACGTATCTTTCTCAGCTCCAGGTAGCATCGTTGCATCTGCATTCACCCAAGCAAATATTAAATTCGCCATTACATTCCCAATGTCATATCCCATAGGTCCATAAAAAGCAAACTCAGGATCAATAACTTTTGTAGAATCACTTTTTACGAAAACAGAACCAGTATGTAAATCACCGTGAAGCAACGCCTGCGCATTCGTCATAAAAGAAAACTTAAGTTTCGCTACTTCCATACGAAGCTCTTTATCACTATAAATATGCTCTCTAATCCATCCTTCATTTAATTGAAATAACTCATTACGTTTATTATGATTTGTAAATGGTTCAGAGTATACGAGGTCCTCTGTAATCTCACATAACTCTGGATTTATATAATTCTTCACAAGTTCCTTCTTCTCTTTATGATTCATTACAACATCTGATGTTAATAGAAGAGTATTTACCATAAAAGTAGTTAAATCTTCAGCAAGCCTCGGAAATATTTGATGATTTATAAGTGCTGTACGTAATATTGTGTGATCTGATAAGTCCTCCATCACGCAACAATTCATCACACTATCAAACAAATATACTTTTGGAACAAGCCCAGGTGCTAACTCCTCCTCTAACTGCAAAACATCTGATTCTATACGAATACGATTCGTCGACAACTTAAACTCATCTGAAATACGTGCTGTATTCCCGGCCTGCTTTACGATGACAGACATGGTCTTTTTTTCATCCCAAACGCGGAACACATAATTTAAATTACCATCACCTATTTCTTTACACTGTAACCCCTTTGCATGTTCAAACTTAGATAATTTCTCTTTCACATATGCAATCACATCTTTATCTTCCATTAAAAAATACTTTGTGAACTTAGACATGGTTTCCCCTCCCACACTAATTGTAAGCGTTTTCTAAATGCTATAAAAAAATAATAGGTTGAATGTTTTTCATCCTATATTATATATTCTTCTTTTTGAAAGATATATCTAGATTTTATTATATCTTGTTAGCACTTTGAGTCAATGTTTCTAATTATCATTGCAATATACTTCCTAATTATATATTTGAGCGGACAAAAATTGTTCAAAAAGATTCCGATTCATTTTATTTTATTTATCGCACAATTCTTTGTAAAATAGAAATAAGCAGTTCCTTTTCAAATCTACAACTTCTAAGAAATATCTCCTTCCTAAGAATTTATACTTACACCATGTCTCTAACATACACACTACTCTTTCAAACACTCATTGAAAATTTATGACATGAAAATTACCTTTTCATTCCCTAATAACCTTAATTGAGAATAAATATTAATTAAATTGGTATAAAGTTGGTTTATTCTCTTGACAAAATAACCACTTCTATATGATAATTAATATCGAATTAGAATTATTATAGTTAATTAAAAAATATATTTTATGAGCAAACTATTTTTTGATGCTCAAAACCAACATTTAGGAGGAAATTTAATATGTTATTAATCGGCACAGAAGTAAAACCGTTTAAAGCTAATGCTTACCATAATGGAGAATTTATCCAAGTTACTGACGAAAGTTTAAAAGGAAAATGGAGTGTAGTTTGTTTCTACCCAGCTGACTTCACATTCGTTTGCCCAACTGAACTTGAAGACTTACAAAACCAATATGCAACTCTAAAAGACTTAGGCGTTGAAGTATACTCTGTATCTACAGACACTCACTTCACTCACAAAGCATGGCATGATAGCTCAGAAACTATCGGCAAAATCGAATACATTATGATTGGTGACCCAACTCGCACAATCACTACAAACTTCAACGTTTTAATGGAAGAAGAAGGTCTTGCTGCTCGTGGTACATTCATCATCGATCCAGACGGCGTTATCCAATCTATGGAAATCAACGCTGACGGTATCGGCCGTGATGCAAGCATTCTTGTTAACAAAATTAAAGCAGCTCAATACGTACGTAACAACCCAGGTGAAGTTTGCCCAGCTAAATGGCAAGAGGGTTCTGCAACACTTAAACCAAGCCTTGACCTTGTAGGCAAAATCTAAGGAGTTCGATCAAAATGATACTAGATGCAGATATAAAAACACAACTATCCCAATACCTTCAGTTAATGGAGAACGATATTTTACTTAAAGTTAGCTCAGGAGACGATAATGTATCTAAAGATATGTTATCTCTAGTAGATGAATTAGCTACTATGTCATCAAAGATTACAGTAGAAAAAGTTGAACTAGAGAGAACACCAAGCTTTAGTGTAAATCGCCCTGATGAAGACACTGGTGTAGTATTCGCTGGTATTCCATTAGGACACGAATTTACTTCATTAGTGTTAGCTTTACTACAAGTTAGTGGACGTGCTCCAAAAGTTGAACAAAAATTAATCGATCAAATTAAAAACATTCAAGGCGAATATCATTTTGAATCTTATATCAGCCTAAGTTGTCATAACTGTCCTGATGTTGTACAAGCTCTTAACGTAATGAGCGTTCTTAACTCTGGTATTACACATACTATGATTGATGGCGCTGCATTCAAAGAGGAAGTAGAAAGCAAAGACATCATGGCAGTACCAACAGTTTTCCTAAATGGCGAATCTTTCGGAAGCGGTCGTATGACACTTGAAGAAATTTTAGCTAAAATGGGTAACGGTCCAGATGCATCAGAGCTTTCTGATAAAGATCCATACGATGTTCTTGTTGTTGGTGGCGGCCCAGCTGGTGCAAGTGCAGCAATTTATGCAGCACGTAAAGGCATCCGCACTGGTATCGTTGCTGAGCGCTTCGGTGGTCAAGTAATGGATACTATGGGTATTGAGAACTTCATCAGCGTAAAACGCACTGAAGGTCCTAAGCTAGTAGCAAGCCTTGAAGAGCACGTAAAAGAATACGACATCGATGTAATGAATCTACAACGTGCGAAACGTTTAGAGAAAAAAGAACTTATTGAAGTGGAACTTGAAAACGGCGCTATTCTGAAAAGTAAGAGCGTAATCGTTTCTACAGGTGCTCGCTGGCGTAATGTTGGCGTACCAGGTGAAGCTGAGTTCAAAAATAAAGGTGTAGCATACTGCCCACACTGTGACGGTCCATTATTCATCGGAAAAGATGTAGCAGTTATTGGCGGAGGTAACTCTGGTATTGAAGCAGCTATCGACTTAGCAGGTATTGTTAAGCACGTAACTGTTCTTGAATTCATGCCAGAATTAAAAGCTGATGCTGTATTACAAGAGCGTCTTAACAGCTTACCAAACGTAACTGTTCTGAAAAACGTTCAAACGAAAGAAATCACTGGTACTGACAAAGTAAACGGTATTTCTTACATCGATCGTGAAACTGAAGAAGTTCATCACGTTGAATTACAAGGTGTATTCGTTCAAATCGGTCTTGTGCCAAACACAGACTGGTTAGGCGAAACAGTTGAACGCGCTCGCGGTGAAATCGTAACAGACAAGCACGGCGCTACAAACGTGCCAGGAGTGTTTGCTGCAGGTGACTGTACAAATAATCCGTACAAACAAATCATCATCTCTATGGGTTCAGGTGCAAACGCTGCTTTAGGCGCATTTGATTACTTAATCCGTAACTAATAAAAAAAGCAGGTGCCTTAGCATCTGCTTTTTTATTATCCTAACGTATACACTAAAAACCTCTCATTCCCATTCTTCTCATAAGCACCTGGCAATCTAACTTCTTTCTTTAGCTCAAATGCAGTCTGATTTTCTAAGAAGAAAATATAGTCCTCAGAAGGATAATATAAAATAATATCCACTTCTCTCCCCGTTTCTTCTACTGAAAGCAAAATGTTATTGACTACATTCATAAACACTTGCACAGAAAACGGATTAAAGAAATAAAACCTATTATCATGTGGATCAATCTCATATTCCTGCGCTAAACAACATTGGAATTGAATTTTCCCCTTACTGTTTCGTGCCTTTCGTGCATAACGATCTCTATTATCCATCGCTTCTTTATAAAACTCTTCATTCATTTCAATTCCAACTGCTGAAGCACCACATTTATTATGCATATAAAAGTTTAATCGCCCTTTTCCGCACCCAAAGTCTACAATTCGGTCGCTACTTCGTATTTCATATTGATTCAATAACTCATCTAACCCGCTATACGGCGTCGGTTCATAGCGGTGATAATGCATAGACTTGTTAAACCCTTTTTGCTCACCGACTGTTTTTATATGTAAAACTGCATCGTAATATTGTTCGTTCATTCGTTTTCTCCTATTAAAAAATGGTACTTATTATTATACACCATGTACTGGAGGTTCATTTTTCATCAAATTAATAGGTCTGTGAAATTATATCAACGATTTTCTCAATATATCTATCGTAACTTCAAATATATCAACGATTTTCTCAATATATCTATCATAACTCAAAATATATCAACGGTTTTTCAAATATATCGATTTACCGACAATTCACGATAAAAAAACAGGAGCTCTCTAGCCCCTGTCTTCTAACACTTTCAATACAGTTTGCTTCAATATTTCTACCCCATCCATAATACAACTATGATCAAACCTCATATACGGATGGTGTAATCCAGGTTGTAGATCTGCTCCTAGTCCAAGCATGACAGCTTTTAAATGTGGTCTCTTCACTGTGTAGTAATGGAAGTCATCGCTTCCTGTCGTATAAAGCGGCCCTGTGCATTGCTCTTCTCCATACACTTCGAGAATGCCTTTACGCATGTAACGCTCCGCTTCTTCTGACACCTCTGCTCCTGGAGCAAGATCCATCCATTCGTATGAAGTTTTCGATCCCATTGATGCGGCTGATTCTATTACATGCTCTATCTTTTTCTTTAATTCTTCTAATAATGTATTATTCTCCGCTCTTACATCTAAGCTAAAATGGCCGTTACCTGGAATGATATTTAAATTATCTCCACCAGCTTGGCACCGCGTCATCTTCACTGAATATGAACTTTGTGGCGGCAACCATATATTTTTCAAACCGATATTAATCATGGAAATGACATCAATTGCATTCACACCTTGGTGTGGTCTTGCCCCATGTGCATCCTCCCCATGAATCATACCCTCTAGAAATCTTGCTGCTCCGTGACGAATAGATGGGGCTGCTTGTTTCAAAGATAATTCTTCGATTGGTCGTAAATGGACACCGAATAAGAAATCAGCATCATCTACAGCACCTTTCTCTACCATCTTTAAAGCACCATTTCCCTTCTCTTCTGCCGGTTGAAAAATAAATCTAACCGTTCCACTATCCCATCTCATATTTTTCAATTGTAAAATAAGCCCCATTACAATCGTCATATGAGCATCATGACCACACGAATGATTCGCTTTAAATTCTCCATCTACTTCTTGCCAAAGTGCATCCATATCAGCACGAATCGCAATAACCGGGTTCCCATTTCCAATCTCAGCGATTACGCCTGGGCAATCATCAAATGTTTTATATGAAATTCCTTCTTCTTTTAAAAAGTTAGTAATATAAGCTGTCGTTTCATACTCTTTCCAACTTACTTCAGGGTTTTCATGTAAATGCTGAAAAATTTCCGTTAAACGCTCTTGTAGTTCTAATGTTTTCAAAGCTCCATTCTCCTTCCCAAATTACAAACCATTCAGGTTAATTATACTTATGAAAAACAGATGTTTTTATGAACATATTGAATTTTAAGAAAAAAGTCAATTGTTTATTTTTAAACTTTTTAAAAGCTTACTCTGTATCTATATTACAAACTGAATAAACAACTAGAAGATTCCTTATTTTCTGTTTTTTGTTGACGCTTACATATATTTTTAGTTATCATAACCTAATAACCGTCTATTTTACGACAATTCTAAAAAATACAAACAAACATACGTAACAAGGAGGAAATTTATGAAAAAAGAAATACCTTTTGGAATAGCGATTATCCCTATTATCATTACCGTTGCAGTTATGATGGTTACAATTGTTGTATTAAAACAAAGCCCTCACGTTCCACTTATTATCGGTACGACCGTTGCTTCTATCGTCGCTTGGCGTTACGGTTACAAATGGAATGATCTTGAAGAAGCAATGTATAAAGGGATTCGTCTTGCATTACCCGCTATCGTCATTATTATTCTTGTTGGATTAACAATCGGTGCTTGGATTGGCGGTGGAATCGTCGCAACAATGATTTATTACGGTTTAAAACTTTTAACTCCATCACTATTTTTAGTATCCATTACCATTATCTGTTCTATCGTTGCATTAGCGATTGGTAGCTCTTGGTCTACAATGGGAACAATTGGTGTTGCCGGAATGGGCATTGGTCTAAGTATGGGTATTCCAGCTCCAATGGTTGCTGGTGCCATTATTTCAGGCTCTTATTTTGGCGATAAAATGTCACCGCTTTCAGACACAACAAACTTAGCCGCAGGATTAACAAATACAGATTTATTCGCACATATTCGTCATATGTTATTTACTACAATTCCAGGTTTAATTATTACTCTTATCGTCTATGCTTTCTTAGGAAGAAGCTTCGGTGATAACAATATTGATGCGCAAAGCATCGATCAAACATTACAAGTCTTACAACAAAACTTTGTTATTTCACCTTTCCTATTAATCATACCCGTAGCCGTTATGGTATTGGTCGCTAAAAAGGTTCCTGCCATACCAGCCATTCTCGTCGGTATTATTTTAGGATTCTTATCTCAAGTCTTTATTCAAGGTGGTTCTGTCTCAGCATCTGTCGGTGCACTCCAAGCTGGATTTGTTATAGACACTGGAAACAAGCTAGTAGACGAACTATTTAACCGCGGTGGCTTAGATTCGATGATGAATACAGTCTCTATGACAATTGTCGCTATGACTTTCGGAGGAGTATTAGAACATACAGGTATTCTTCGCTCAATTGTAAATCAAATTTTAAAGTTAGCAAAATCAGCAAAAGGGCTTATCGCTTCTACTATCGCATCTTGTTTTGCAACAAACCTTACTTGCTCTGAACAATATATTTCAATTGTTGTTCCTTCAAGAATGTACGCAAATGCATACACAGAAAAAGGACTACATTCAAAAAATTTATCCAGAGCATTAGAAGATGGCGGAACATTAACTTCTGTCTTCGTTCCTTGGAATACGTGCGGTGTATTTATTCTCGCTACACTTGGCGTAGGTGCATTTGAATATGCCCCTTATGCTATTTTGAATTTCATCGTACCTATTATCTCAATCATTTATGGTATAACAGGCTTCACAATTGTAAAACTATCAGACATTGAAAAAGCAGAACTACTAAAGAAACAAAAAGCGCAACTAGAAGCTTAAAAATAGCGGTAAATTCAGTTCATATAGTGCGCGAGGTCGCCCTTGTTGATAGGGCATTTCCTCGCCGCAAATATGAGCATACCCGTAATCAACTAATTTTTTTAACAATCTTTCTGTCGATCGCCGGGTCACTTGTAAGTACTCAGAAAGGTCAGCTGCTGTAAACTTCAATGACGGATGCGATTGACTAAATTGAATGATTTTTGACAAGTTGGCCGGACTAAGCTTCGTTTCCTTCGCTATTTTCATTAGTTCCGGATTATCATTTTTCAAACTTTGTACTCTCTGTTCTTTCGGGAACGGACCAAATAAATCTTTATCACTTGTTAGTATATAAAAACAACGATCTATTGGATTATTCTTTGCAAAACTTTGAGCAATTTTTGCATTTTGCTCCGCCTCTTTCACGGTTTTTCCATAACCAAATCCAATAGCTATCGTTCCTTCTACGCTCGCAAACAAGTTATGTATCGCATTTGTCTTAATAATCGATTCGATATCACCACGAGTTGTATACAAAATGCATGTCATTTCATCCACTTGTTTAAATGAACCACGTAGTTCTTTTGAAATGACATCTAGTTTTTCAAGCAAACTCGTTCGTAATTCTAAGGAAGAAATAATACAAGCACCAACAGTAGCTGAATAGCTTTTTGCTAACTCAGCTTTTATTTTTGCATCTTTTAGCCCATGTATAATGGACTGTGTTGGATCAATCATACGCTCTGAAGGAACACCTATTTTTTGAAGCTCATCGTAAACAGCGTGAATACTAGTTAAAGCTAAATGAGCCTCTCCGGATTGATATTTAGCTACATGAAAATCAATGACTCTATTTATTTCCTCTTTACTCCACAACATATTTTCATAATCCAACACTTGTGGCTTTTCTTTTATACCGATATCGCGGCATACATTTGTAATAAACGAACGGTCTACTAAATCGATTGAAATTTTATGCGGTTGAATACCTTGATGATACATGACAGAAAGAAGTGAAGATGCAACCGTTGTCTCATCTTGCTGTAAGTACGTACTTGGAATTCGTAATTGTTCTCTTATTTCTTTTGCCATATAATAAGGTAAGGCACCTGAGAAAAAGATAACATCACAAGGCTTTAAACGCTTTAATAGTTCAGAAGATTCTGCCGGATGAAGGTAAACATATGGATCAATTTCTATTTCTTCTAATTTATGAGCAATAGGGAAAAGGTTCTCCATAAACTCCTTTGAACCGACAACTGCAATTTTTATTATCATTTTCTCTAACTCCTTATTATTAATTAACGACTATTTAACGTCAACTATATCAAATGTATAAAACTATTGTAAACAGGAAGGGGTTTCTATTCAATGAAAATCACAGCTATTCACCTTTACGCAATTCGTTTACCACTTCGCAATCCGTTTGTTATTAGTTATGGTTCTTATTCTGATATGCCTTCTATTATCGTCAAAATGGAAACAGACGAAGACATTATCGGTTACGGTGAAGGCGTTGCTGATGATCACGTCACAGGTGAATCATGGGAAAGTACTTTCCATACTTTAAAACATACGCTAGCTCCTGTTCTAATCGGGAAAAATCCAATGAATATTGAAAGAATACACGATATAATGGACAATACCATTTACGGTGTGCCGACAGCAAAAGCTGCGATTGATATTGCTTGCTTTGATATAATGGGCAAAAAACTAAAACAACCTGTATATCAATTAATTGGCGGGCGCTACCATGAAGAATTTCCTATCACTCACGTTTTAAGCATTGCTCCTCCAGAAGATATGGCGGAAGAAGCTGCTTCCATGATTCAGAAAGGTTATCAATCTTTCAAAATGAAAGTCGGTACGAATGTAAAAGAAGATGTAAAAAGAATTGAAGCTGTGCGTGAACGTGTAGGAAATGACATCGCCATTCGTGTTGATGTGAACCAAGGCTGGAAAAATAGCGCAAATACATTAACTGCACTTCGTTCATTAGGACATTTAAATATCGACTGGATTGAACAACCTGTTGTAGCGGATGATATTGACGCAATGGCTCATATTCGTTCGAAAACAGACCTTCCGCTTATGATTGATGAGGGATTAAAAAGTTCTCGTGAAATGCGCCAAATTATTAAATTAGACGCAGCTGATAAAGTAAATATAAAACTAATGAAATGCGGCGGCATATATCCCGCAGTAAAGCTCGCTCATCAAGCAGAAATGGCCGGCATTGAATGCCAAGTGGGATCAATGGTCGAATCATCCGTTGCCTCTTCCGCAGGATTCCACGTCGCTTTCTCAAAAAAAATCATTACAAGTGTTGAACTTACAGGTCCGTTAAAATTCACGAAAGATATCGGAAACCTACATTACGACGTACCATTCATTCGCTTAAAAGAAAAGCCGGGACTAGGCATTGAAATAAACGAAGATACATTACAAGAACTAACCGTCTTTCAAGACGTTGTACGCTAAAGGAGGACTAACGCATGACTGTTCTATATGAAGGAACATTAAAACAAAACGAACAACCATTTCACGTTACATTACTATCAAGAAAGCACATCGAACAAATTTTATCATTACAAAACATTATAGTTGAAGCATTGGAAGATAAAAGTCGTTTACAACCACTCTCACAAGAAGAATTTCAATATATTCTAGAAGGAAACGGCATGATGATCGGTGCTTTTATTAAAAACAAACTCATTGCATTTCGCGCTCTACTCGTCCCTCCTATCGACGATGAACATTTAGGGCTTGATATTGGTTTGCCAGAAAGTGAACTACACCGCGTCATCTATCAAGAAATCTCAAACGTTCATCCGAACTGTCGAGGAAATGGGATGCAAAAAATATTAGCAAACGTCATCATGGACGAATTACAAAAAGAAGATAGCAAATATGATTATGTATGCTGCACTGTTGCTCCTTTTAACATTCCGAGCTTGAAGGATAAGTTTGCGCAAGGGATGGAGATTGCTGCGCTGAAGGAGAAGTATGGTGGTAGTCTGCGGTATGTTTTTGTGAAGAAATTGCGCGGAGATAAAGAAAGAGATTGGACAGATGTTCAAAGTATTCTAATGAGTGATGCTAATGGACAGCAGGCTTTGCTTTCGGAGGGGTATCGTGGGTATGAAATGGAGAAAATGGATGGGGATTTTGTTGTGATGTTTGGACGCTAATCTATATACTCGAAAAGAGGAGATGTCTGCTGTGACATCTCCTTTTACTTTCTCTTCATTGAACATATCGATTGCAACTCCAAATATATCAGCGATTTTCAAAATATATCGGCGCAACTCTAAATATATCAGCGATTTTCGAAATATATCGGCGCAACTCTAAATATATCAGCGATTTTCGAAATATATCGACTTACCGACAAAGATTGACAATAATTGCAACCTATACAAAGCGCAACATTAGACCGTCATTTTCCAACTAGATAAGGCTAACCAATTCTCCATTTCTTTATAATCAGGCATTATCTTCCCGACAAGACGCCAAAAAGAGCGATCATGATTTAAATGAACCATATGACACATTTCATGAACGACTACATAGTCAATTACTCGCTGTGGTGCCATTGCTAGCTTCCAATTGAATGTTAGTTGTAAATTCGAATCACAAGTACCCCAAGTACGACTACTATCTGTAATACGAATAGAACGTGGTTTTGTCTTAAAGTTACTTTGATGCACTTTAATGCTCTTCTCTACTAAAGTTTTACACTGCTTATAATAAAATCGTTTTAAAGCTTGCTGTATTTTCTCATCCTTTAGCTCTTTTACATAAATATGTAACTTATCCCCTTCAAAAATCGCATTGTCTTGCTCAATGCTTGCATCTTGGGAAATCTGTATCCGATACGTATTCCCTAGATACAAAAAGCCTTCTCCTTGATCGTAATCCTTTTCCTGTGGTCCACGCGCTCGCTCCGCCATTTCCTTACGAGTTGTCTGAATCCAATTCCACTTTTCCTCTAGCAACTGGACTAAGTATTCAACAGGCGTCCCTTTCGGAGCCTGCACTTCCACATTTCCGTACGAATCCACAAAAAGACGCACGGACTTTTTCTTCTTATAAGTTATATGAAAATTAATTGTCTCACCTAAATATGTATGTACCATTTCATCACCTAGCATAGTATTTTTACAAATAAAAAAGAGTAGGATACGAACGTCCTACTCTACCTATTATATCATTTACTGCTTTAACGAACTCATTATCCTCTATACTTTACACCTAATCCCTTAATGAAATTCCTTGCGTATCTATCGCCGCACTCTTTGTAATTTTTATGACCTTTTTTTCTTAATAGAGCGCCTAACTCTCCTTTTGTTACCGTAACGCCCACGCTATCTAATATATCAATTACATCCTCAGTCGTTAAAGATAGTGCGATTTTCATTTTCTTTAGAAGAAGGTTATTGGCACTCTCCTTGCTCTGTACAGGTGCCGGTTGTCCAGGTTTCGGGTCTTGCTTTCCTCTTTTTAAAGTAATAAATCCATTTAAAAATGACTCTAACATCATCATGTCGCATGTTTTTACGTACTCATCTTCGATTACATCAGCATCTTCAGGTTCATGCTGAGGCGCTCTTTTTATTTTTGTAAGCATATCAACTACGTCTTCTTTCGTTACTTCCATCCCGCCAAGTTTAAAGATTTCCACCATATCTATATCTCTTATATCTAAAGCATATCTTACTCTCTTTAATATATCGTTGTTGCTCATTGCCATTGTTTTGCCTCCTGAAATGTTGATTATAGTAATGCTTTTAGCATGTATAAATGAATGTCGTCAAGTTACTACTTTAACATTTTAGGGGGAGGTTTTGTAGTCTTAGGTGGATTAATGCTTTTGGGGATGATTTTAAAACAGCAACATATGTTGTTTAGGTACTTGATATTATCCATTTA
Source organism: Bacillus sp. EKM202B (assembly GCF_011066025.1). Taxonomy (NCBI): domain Bacteria; kingdom Bacillati; phylum Bacillota; class Bacilli; order Caryophanales; family Bacillaceae; genus Bacillus; species Bacillus sp. EKM202B. The sequence continues at coordinate 125,263 of NZ_JAAMNK010000009.1, forward strand.
TACCCAATTAAATTATTTAATTGGGTATAAAAATGCTGAACGAAATTTCGGACATGAGGACCCAATGCTAACAGAATATACATATGGAGAGTCAGGAGCTAATACCGAAAAGCTCCTAAAAGTACAGAAGGGAGATTCACTATTAATTAACACACTTGAAAATGGACTAACCTAATATCGGTTAGTCCATTTCTTTTTATGCAACTCTAATTTAGTGGGTAACTCAAACATGAATGTTACGCAAAATTCAGGTGAAATATATTGATTATGTTTACTTAGGCTTTACTTTTTATTTGCGGTACGGTTCACCGTAACTAATCTACACGAGTTTATTGTTTATTATTTGCATAGTTAAATTTAGCAAAAAAAGTCGTGCCTTCCGATCCTGTTTGAATTTCTATTTTTGCATTATGACGGGCAGCAATGGCATAACATATACCTAGCCCCAATCCAGTTCCATTATCTTTGGTCGTGTAAAATGGAGTACCCAGTTTCTCTAATACTTCAGGTCTGATACCTTTTCCTTGATCACGCACTGCAAGCACCACACAATTTTGACCTTCCTTGTAGGTACTGATGGTTAGAACTTGCCCTGTGCTCATCGCTTCTAAGCCATTACGGTATAGGTTTATTAATAATTGCCGTATCTCATTACGATTTAAAAGTAATTCCGGAATGTCATTTGTATCGACTTGAATATATTTATTTTGATTATGCGTATCAATCTTTATTAAAGGAATCGTATCATGAATAATTAAATTTAAATCTAACATCTGCAAATCCGATTTCTTTGTATTACCCATTGAGAGAAATTCAGTAATAATAGAATTGGAGCGGTCAAGTTCTTCTATCATTAAATTAAAGTACTTATTATGTTTCTCATAGATGTTCTCTTCTTTTAATAACTGCAAAAATCCTCATACTGTTGTCATTGGATTTCTAATCTCATGGCTAATACCTGCTGCCATTTGCCCTATTAAATCTATGTTTGATAACCTTTTCAATTCCTGCTCATATTGCTTTTTTTCCGTTATGTTTTTAAAAATACAACAAATACCATCATCATACGGGTATGCACTAACTTCGTACCAATATTCATCAGATATAGAAAGAAATTCGAAATGAACTGTAGTTCGCTCTGACATTGCACTATGAAATTCCTTATACATAACTGTGTCGACGCTACTCGGGAAAACCTCCCGTATATTCTTGCCTAATACATCTTTTGCTGTTTTTCTTTGTGGAAAATATTGATGCTTATTTACGTACGTAAATTCCCATTTATTATTCAAAGTAAAGAATCCATCCGTAATACTTTCGATCACACTTGTAACTTTTTCATTAGCAGTAGCTAGTTCTCTCGTTCGCTCTTCCACCATGCTTTCAAGTTGATCCATATATAACAAGTTTGAAAACGTAGGAGCTGTGGCATCAACGATAGATTTTGCCAATTGAATTTGGGAATTATCGTAATTATAAGATTTTCCCTCTTTACCAACGACGATTACCCCTAATACTTCTCCCATTGAAACCAATGGGATCATCAAAAGACCCTTACTATCTATATTTTTTGTTTGAATAACCTCTTGGATCTTGGCGTCATAGCTTTTTTCCATCAAATCCGCTTCTGTCCAATTACAGTCCTTACTTAACTTCGTTGTTTTAATCATTGTTTTGTCTAACGGGTCTAAAAGGTGGGCAACCACGTTTTTACTCTCTAAAATCTGTCCTAAGTAAAAAAAACATTTATCAAAACTCTCCTGTATCGAGGAACACATTGATAAATCACGGGTAACATTTAGTAACAACTGCTTCTCGGCAATAAGGTTTTCCTTTTGTGTTAAATTATTTGCGTTTTGAATTGCGACCGCAGCCATATTTACATAAGCTTCAACACTTTGAATTTCTGAATCTGTTAAGTTCATTGGAGTTCCATAATCAAATAAAAAAACCAGACCAAATAACTCTTGCCCAAATGAGATAGGCAAGGCTAATAAGGACTTAATTTTGAACGCATCAACTGGTCTCGGATCCGGCCGATGATCCTTTGAGGTATCAGGGATATAGATCGTTTTTTTGGTTTCAATAACTTCTTTTGCCAGTAAGTCTATTTCAGGATCAATTACTTGCGTATCGAGCGTTACACCATTTATGGTCTCTGGTTTTCCTGCAAACCCTCTAAATGTTCCATCTTCCTGGGGTAAATAAATTCCAACAGCATTGCACCTAACAATCTCCTCTGATATCGCCATTGTTACACGCTGCAATACTTCACGTAGTTCTAATTTTGTATTTATTATTTTTGTTATATTCGCGAGCCTAGAATATCTCGCCTGATCACTTAACATTCATATGGCCTCCAATTATAGGCATAATAAAATAAACATGATAATATCAGTGAAAATCAAGATCAACCGGCCATTTCCGATTTTCTCCTGTATTCTTTTCTTCCCCCTGTTTTACATAGAATACCTCACTTACTTATGATACAGCTCACCTTAATTAAACTGAAACAAACGCTCATAAAATCGATACACCCCATCAGCTCTAACTTTCAAAAGTTACACTGTTTCACTATCTCCAGCCGTGTTAACACTTGCCTCAAACTTATCAAGCAACGCACGCACCTCATCAGTCGATTTCGTGCTCATCAATTGATTTCTTAGTTCAGCAGCTCCAGGGAATCCTTTTACATAAATTTTGAAAAAGCGATGAAGCCCTGTGATTGAACGTGGTAGTACTTCCGCATATTGATCTTGAAGATCAAGCTGTAGTCTTAGAAGATCAAGGTGTTCTTTACTGCTATGTTCTCTCGGCTCTTTTTCAAAAGCAAATGGATTTTTAAAGATTCCTCGTCCAATCATAACGCCATCAATACCGTATTTTTCAGCAAGTTCCATTCCAGTTTGACGATCAGGAATGTCTCCATTGATTGTTATTAACGTATTTGGTGCAATGCGGTCACGTAATTTTTTAATTTCCGGAATTAGTTCCCAGTGCGCATCTACTTGGCTCATTTCTTCTCTTGTACGTAAATGAATAGAAAGGTTTGCAATATCTTGTTTAAAAATATGCGTTAACCAATCTTCCCACTCACTTAACTCTTTAAAGCCAAGTCGCGTTTTTACGCTGACAGGTAATCCGCCCGCTTTTGCTGCTTGAATTAATTCTGCTGCAACGTCTGGACGTAGAATAAGGCCGCTACCTTTTCCTCTCGATGCTACATTCGGTACTGGGCATCCCATATTAATATCGATACCTTTAAATCCTAACTCTGCCATACCTATACTCATTTGACGAAAATATTCAGGATTATCTCCCCAAATATGTGCTACCATTGGTTGTTCATCTTCTGTAAAAATTAAACGGCCACGTACACTTTTCATACCTTCTGGATGGCAATAGCTATCCGAGTTTGTAAACTCTGTGAAGAATACATCCGGTCGGCCAGCTTCACTTACTACGTGACGGAAAACGACGTCTGTCACATCTTCCATTGGTGCAAGTACGAAAAATGGTCGTGGTAATTCACGCCAAAAATTATCTATCATTTCAAATTCAAATCCTCTCATTATGAATGCAATTTCAAACTCTCAATTTATAATTTGTGAAAATCAGCACTATTTATTTTAACTAAAATCGCTTATGAATGGTATTTTTGTAAACCAAAAAGCAGATGGTATAGATTTTTCCTATATCAACTGCTTTTCTATTATACCAACTTAAGCCAAGCCACACACTCCACATGAGTCGTATGCGGGAACATATCAACAGGCTGTACTTCCTGTGTTTTATATCCGCCTTCTTCTAGTACTTTTAAGTCGCGTGCTAATGTTGCTGGGTTACATGATACGTATACGACGCGCTTTGGTTTCATGTCGATGATTGTGTTTAATAGCGCTTCGTCACAACCTTTACGCGGTGGGTCTACGACCATTGTGTCGGCGATTACGCCTTCTTTGTACCATTTTGGAATGACTACTTCTGCTTCTCCTACGCCAAATTCAGCGTTTGTCATGTTGTTTAGTGCTGCGTTACGGTTTGCGTCTTCGATTGCTTCTGGGACGATTTCAACGCCGTACACTTTTTTCGCTTTTTGCGCTAGGAATAAAGAGATTGATCCGATTCCGCAATATGCATCAATTACTGTTTCGTTACCATCTAACTTTGCGTATTCTAGCGTTTTATCGTATAGCACTTTCGTTTGTTCTGGGTTTACTTGATAGAATGAACGTGCTGAAATCGCGAATTTAATGTCACCGATAAAGTCATAAATATATTCTGATCCGTACAGTACTGTCGTTGTATCACCGAAAATAACGTTTGTACGTTTCGTATTTACGTTTTGAACGATTGATTTTACTTCTGGGAATTTCGCTGCAATTTCTTCAATGATTGCTTTTTTGTTTGGTAATTCTGCTGTACGTGTAATGAAGACAAGCATAATTTCCCCTGTTACTTGTCCGTAGCGAGCCATTACGTGGCGTAGTGTTCCTTTGTTACGCTCTTCATTGTATGCCGAGATACCATGTTTCTCACAAATACGTTTCACTTCTTGAATTAATGCATCGTTTTCTTCTGCCTGAATTAAGCATGATTCCATATTAATGATGTCATGCGTTCCTTGACGATAGAAGCCAGCTACAAGTCCGCCTTCACGTTCCCCAATCGGTACTTGTGCTTTATTACGGTATACCCATGGGTTCTTCATGCCTAGTACAGGATGAACAGGGACATCGCTTAACCCGCCGATACGCTGCATAACGTCACGTACTTGTTTTTCTTTCGCTTGTAATTGTCCTTCATATGTTAAGTGCTGAAGCTGACAACCGCCGCACTGGTTGTATACTGGGCATTCTGCATCTTTACGATACGGGCTCTCTGTATGAAGTTTTATCAAACGACCAAACGCGAAGTTTTTCTTCACTTTAATAATTTTAATTTGTGCTTCTTCACCTGGTAGTCCGTTTTTAACGAAAATAGGATAACCCTTTATTTTCGCAACACCGGCACCATCGTGTGTTAAATCTTCAAATACTACATCTATAAACTCGTTTTTTTCAACTGGTGGCGTCATTTTTGTACTCATTTTCCGACCTCTCTTTTTCATAACACTGCGTTACATTTTATCATACTTATATGGTCTATTTCTATTGGAAGAAAAAAAGCTATTGACGATAGTTCTCTAGTAATGTTACGCTACTACTAATTTAATACGGACGATGTTACCTCATATATACTCGATAATATGGATCGAGAGTTTCTACCCGGCAACCTTAAATTGCTGGACTATGGGGAAAACTAATGAATATTAGCCTATGCGCAAAAAAGGACTCATATTGATTAGCTTTCTCTCATAGATGAAAGTGAATCCATATGGGTCTTTTTTTATTTTTACTTTTCTAAAAGGTCAGACATCTTACGTATGACATAAAACCTCTTTGTTTTATTTTTAGTAATATAACGAGCGTTTTATGTACAAACTTTATACGAACTTCTGAAAGGGGCAACTACATGCAATATGTAATGAGCATTATCGGTATTCTTGTCGTTTTAGGTTTATGTTTTGCTTTGTCAAACAACAAAAGTAAAATCAACTTCCGCGCAATTGCAATTATGATTGGTTTCCAAATTTTAATCGGTTGGTTTATGTTTGCTACAAAGGTTGGTCAACAAATCATTATTTTCATTAGTAAAGTTTTCAACAAACTAATTAAACTTGGTACGACAGGTGTCGATTTTCTCTTTAATGGGATTCAAAGAGATTTTGTCTTTTTCTTAAATGTATTATTAATTATCGTATTTTTCTCAGCACTACTTTCGATCTTTAGTTATTTAGGTGTTTTACCATTTATTGTTCGCGTTGTCGGCGGTGCAATTTCAAAAATTACTGGTTTACCACGCGTTGAATCATTCCACGCAGTAAACTCTGTATTCTTCGGTTCAAGTGAAGCGTTAATCGTTATTAAAAATGATTTACAGCATTTTAACAAAAACCGTATGTTTATTATTTGTTGTTCTGCGATGAGCTCCGTTTCTGCTTCTGTTACAGCATCATACGTAATGATGTTAGATGCGAAATATGTACTAGCTGCTCTTCCGCTAAACTTATTCTCAAGCTTAATCGTTTGTTCGTTATTAACACCAGTTGATACGAAAAAAGAAGACGAAGTGATTCAAAAATTTGATAGAACTCTATTTGGAGACAGTTTTATTGGCGCAATGATTAACGGTGCGCTTGACGGGTTAAAAGTAGCTGGGATCGTTGCTGCATTAATGATTGCTTTCATCGGTGTTATGGAAGTTGTAAACTACGTAATTAGCGCAGCTTCAGGTGCAATGGGACATGCTATTACGTTACAACAAATCTTCGGTTATATACTTGCTCCATTCGCATTCTTAATGGGTATTCCAACTCAAGATATTATCCCAGCTGGTGGTATTATGGGTACGAAGATTGTATTAAACGAGTTTGTAGCAATCCTTGATTTAAAAGAAACAGTTACAACATTAGCTCCACGTACAGTTGGAATCGTTACAGTATTCTTAATTAGCTTCGCAAGTATTAGCCAAATTGGTGCGATTGTTGGTACAATCCGTGCCCTTTCTGAAAAACAAGGAAGCGTCGTATCTAAATTTGGTTGGAAAATGCTATTCGCGTCAACACTTGCTTCTATTTTATCTGCGACAATCGCTGGATTGTTTATCTAATAAAAAACTCCACCTTACTTCTATTTTTCTAAATGAAGTTTGAGTGGAGTTTTTTACTATCTTCTATATATAAACTACTCCAAAAAAAACGTAAGACCCCTTTCCGAATTATTCCAAAAATGTATTCCCCTATATATTCTATGATGATATGATGGACAAGGGTATAAGTGACTATAATTAAAACACAATAGAAGGATGATAGAATGAAGAAATATACATATATCGCTTTACTTTCCTCTGCTATTCTCGTATGTTGTAACACTAGTAATGCTAGTGATAAACAAATAAAAGAAACAACAGCGGAACAAGCAGTTGAACCAAAAAAAGCACAAGCAAAAACAGCAGAAACCCCTTTAACGCAAGGGGCTATCACATGGGATTCGTATGAATATAACGCACAAAACACCACGCTTTATACAAAAAACTTAAGAGATTCATTTAAACAAGTACGTTACAATATTTGGCGTACTGCCGATGGACCTGAAAGCAAACAAACTTTTACTTCACAAGAAAAAGATCGTGATTTTGCCCTCCCACTTCATTTAAAAACATTTCATTTAAAACGTGGAGAATTTCAAATTGAAACAGTAGGGATTAAAGAAGATAATACGGAAACAAATCTAGTAACATCTAAAATTACATTCCAGCAACATGTACCATTTTTGATGTATCATGCGATTGAAAAATACCCTGGACCAGGTGATGGTGATTACGGCTTATACGTACCGCCTGAACAATTCGAAAAACATATGCAGTATTTAAAAGATAACGGTTATACGATGCTTACATTTGAACGTTGGAATGATATAAACCGTGTTAATAAACCTATTTTTATAACAATGGATGATGGTCGAAAAAATAATATGAATGCTCTTCATGTTTTACAAAAATTAAAAGATGATACATTCCAACCTGCAGCAACTGAATTTCTTACTTCAAATGAGATAGACAAACCGAACCGTCTATCAACAGATGATATAAAACAAATGATAGATTCAGGTATTTTTTCTATTCAATCTCATACTGCAAATCATACAATGATGGCTCATTCAGGTAATTATGATGAGGAATTACGCGGTTCTAAAGAAAAAATTGAAACTCTTACCGGTAAAAAGGTCATCGCTCTCGCCTACCCAGTCGGCTCTTATAATGACCCAGCTGTCGAAGAAACAAAAAAACATTATGAGTTCGCAGTGACTACCGATCACGGCAATCATATTACAAAAGGCACCCCAAACGAGCAACTCTTAATTAAACGCCATTTTGTAGGACCTGATATGTCAATGGAGAAATTCGCATCTCTTATAAAGTAAACCATAAGATATTTTAAATCTTACTAAAAAATGAAAGAAGAGATCTGTTTACAGTCACTAACCTATCCCCCATCTAAAAATGATACGATAAACAAGGGTAAGTCCCCACCGCTCTTACAGCGGTGGGGATTTTAAATATAAGTATGCAACATACTAAACAATAGAAGGTGATTTTATGAGAAAATACGCAACAATTGCTTTATGTACGTCTGCTATTCTAGCAGGATGTAATACTAGCACTATAAGTCCAGAACCTAAAAAAGAGAAAAAGGTTCAAGAAGTTAAAAAACAAGAGGAGACTGTGCAAGAACAAGGTAAAATTTCTTATAATCCGATTACACACGATTCTACAAACACAAGTATCCATATTACAGAAATAAAAGATTCTCTAACCGAAGTACAATATAAAATTTGGCGCACTGCGGATGGAAAGGAACATGCTAAATCTTTTTCTTCTAAAGAAAAGGAGAAACAATTTACACTTCCATTTGACATAAAAGAATTTGAAGGAAAACGCGGTGAGTTCCAAATTGAAGCAACAGGAGTCAAGGAAGATGGAAAAATCATCTCACTCACAAAATCTGCTATTACTTTCGAGCAAAAGGTTCCCGTTCTTATGTACCATGCAATCGATGATTATCATGGACAAGGCATTAAAGACTTATTCGTATCACCTGCTAACTTTGAAGGCCAAATGAAATATTTAAAAGATAACGGTTATACATTATTAACGTTTGAACGCTGGGGCGATATTAATAAAGTCAACAAGCCAATTTTTGTTACATTTGACGATGGTATGAAAAATAATATGACTGCATTTCATATTTTGCAAAAACTAAAAGACGATACTTTCAAGCCGACAGCAACAGAATATATGATTGTTGATAATGTCGATGTTGAAAGTTCTCTCTCTACAAATGAAATAAAGGAAATGGTTGATTCCGGTATTTTCTCAGTGCAGTCTCATACAGCAACACATGCTGATTTACCGAAGATTACAAACTACGAAGAAGAATTAAAAGGATCGAAAGAAAAACTAGAAAAAATAACAGGTAAGCTCGTTATCGCAATTGCTTATCCATTCGGCCATGTAGATGATAAAGTCATTACAGAAACGAAGAAATATTATCAATTTGCGACGACAACAAAGCCTGGAAAGTTCATTACGAAAGGTGAACCAGATGAGTTGCTAAAAATGAAACGTGTTCGTATACACCATACAACTACAGTTGAACAGTTCGCTTCTTCCATTAAATAAATGTGAGAGCTCAATACATTTTGAGCTCTCTTTTTACTTTATATTTATATATATTTTTAGAATTTTCTTGTATTATATATAGTAAGAAATCTTTCAAACTAAAGGAGATTATACATATGTCATTTGAACAAACGTTAGAGAAGTATGCTGCCCTTGCAGTTAATGTTGGTGTTAATATTCAACCCGGACAAACTTTATCAATTAGCGCACCTCTTGAAGCTGTACAATTCGTACGCCTCGTTACAGAAAAAGCATATAAATCTGGTGCAAAACACGTATATGTTGATTGGAATGATGAGACGTTAACACGCTTAAAGTTCGATCTAGCTCCTGAAGAAGCATTTGCTGAATTCCCTTCTTGGAAAGCACATGCTCGTGAAGAATTAGCAAAAGAAGGCGCTGCATTTATGTCTATCTATGCAGAAAACCCTGATTTATTAAAAGGTGTAGAAGCAACACGTATCGCAACAGCTCATAAAGTAGCTGGTGAAGCGATGAAAGTATACCGTGATTACGTACAAGCCGATAAAGTAAGTTGGTGTGTAATTTCTGTTCCTACGAAAGAATGGGCTGCGAAAGTATTCCCTGACGTAGCGCCAGATGAACAAGAAGCAAAGTTATGGGATGCTATTTTCAAAGCTACTCGTGCTGATTTAGAAAATCCTGTAGAAGCATGGAAAGAACATGATGAAACATTACATACAAAAGTGGATTACTTAAACGAAAAGCATTATAAAGCTCTTCACTATACAGGTCCTGGAACAGATTTAACAATCGAACTTCCAGAAAAACATGTATGGGCTGGTGCTGGTAGCTTAAATGAAAAGAACGTACCATTTATGGCTAATATTCCAACTGAAGAAGTATTTACAATGCCACTTAAAACAGGTGTAAACGGCCAAGTTTCTAGTACAAAACCGTTAGTATTTGCAGGTAATATTATCGATAATTTCACGTTAACATTTGAAAACGGACGTATCGTAGACTATAAAGCTGAAGCTGGTGAAGAAGCTTTAAAACATTTAGTAGAAACAGATGAAGGTTCTCACTTCTTAGGAGAAGTAGCTTTAGTACCTCATGACTCACCAATTTCAAACACAAATGTTTTATTCTACAATACACTATTTGACGAAAATGCATCTTGCCACCTTGCAATCGGAAATGCTTATGCATTTAACTTAGTTGGCGGAAAAACAATGTCTAAAGAAGAACTTGCTGAAAACGGAGCAAACGCTAGTATCACACACAACGACTTCATGATTGGATCAGCTGAGCTTGATATTGACGGTATTACAGCTGATGGCAGACATGAGCCTATCTTCCGTAAAGGTAACTGGGCGTTTTAAATTAATTACCATAAAGAAACACATTGGATAATCCAATGTGTTTTTTATTTATTTGGTTTCAATTCAAATTTTATCGTTCTATTTTCACGCGTAAACTCCGGTCTATACGTAGCGATATACGTATTTTCTTTCGCTACGTCAAATAGCATGATATCTTGAATTTTTTCATCTGGTGCTAATTTTTTACTAATAAAGCTATCAGGGTTATTATATTCTTTAAATCTTGTACCTTTCTTATCGGTAATCTCAAATTCATAAAATGCAAAAGGTATTTCCTTTTTACTATTATTTTCCACTTTGAAAATAATCCCCAAAATCTCTTCTTTCTTTTTATCCTCATCATAATCCGGATATCCTAATTTAACTGAATCGATAGTTACTTGCAAACCATCTACGTCTACTGTCTCCCCTATTTTATACACTTTATCTTGAACATCTTCTTGTTTACTTTCATTACTATCTTTAGTCTCAGTGCAAGCACTTAAACTAAAAGCTATGCCAAAAATTAAAACAATTTGACTCACCTTTTTTAACATACTCTTTCCTCCACATAAGACAATATTTCATATGTATCATAACAAAACGCTTTACTCTTTCTTGTCATATTTTGTCGTATTAATTGCTAACTGCACAAATAGAAAAAAGCTATCTTCTACAAAAGATAGCTTTCATGATGCCGATGAAACCTTAAGACCAATGACACCCAAAACAATAAAGAGAATACAAAATGCTTGGAATAAACTAATATGCTCTTTAAAAAAGTACACACTAATGATTGTAATAAGTAACGTTCCAACGCCAGACCAAATGGCATAAGCAATACTTAAATGAATCTTTTTAACGACGATAGCAAAGATACTGAAACAAATACCATAACAAACGAAAATAAGTACACTTGGAACAAGCTTTGTTAAGCCATTCGATAATTTCATCGCAATCGTTCCAGCTACTTCAAAAATAATTGTAACAAGTAATAATAGCCAATATATCATACTGGAATCTCCTTCTCTGTTACCTTATAGAGATTCTAGTGTATTACTTATAATCCTAATGAAATGTATTTGATTTCTAAATATTCCTCGATGCCGAAATGACCGCCTTCACGCCCGATACCACTTTCTTTAAATCCACCGAACGGTGCTTGTGCAACTGACGGAAGACCATCATTTAAACCGATAATACCGTACTCTAGCGCTTCACTAATTTGGAACGCTTGGCTAATATCCTTCGTAAAAATATACGCAGCTAAACCGTATGGTGTATTGTTTGCACGTTCAATTACTTCTTCAACTGTTTTAAATTTCGCAACTGGTGCAACTGGTCCAAATGTTTCTTCAGTCATACAAAGCATTGTATCATTTGCCAATCCAATTACAGTCGGCTGAATGAAATGTCCATCTAGCTCTGTAACCTGTTGGCCTCCATATAAGAGTTCTCCACCTTTTTGAACTGCATCTTCAATATGTTCTTGTACTTTTGAAACTGCATTCTCATCAATAAGTGGTCCTACAGTAGTTCCCGCACCGAATCCGTCTCCGACTTTAAGTTGCCCTACTGCCTTTTGGAACTTCTCTACAAATACTTCGTATACTTCTTCTTGAACGAATACTCGGTTTGTACATATACACGTTTGTCCTGCGTTACGGAATTTCGAACCAATAACGGCTTCTACCGCTTTATCTAAATCTGCATCATTCATTACGATAAATGGAGCGTGACCACCTAATTCTAATGAAACTTTTTTCATCGTTTGCGCAGCGCTAGCCATTAGCTCTTTCCCAATTTCCGTTGATCCTGTAAAGGACACTTTTCGAACGCGCTCATCTTCCATCCACGTATCAGCAATTGCTTTTGCACTACCTGTTACAATGTTTATTACACCTTTTGGAATTTCCGCTTCGTGTGCTAATTCAGCTAACTTCAATGCAGTTAACGGTGTTTGACTTGCAGGCTTTACAACTGCTGTACAACCTGCTGCAAGCGCTGGAGCTACCTTTCTCGTAATCATAGCCGCTGGGAAGTTCCACGGTGTAATAGCTGCCATAACCCCAACTGGTTGCTTCATAACTAAAATACGTTTGTTCGGATGAGAAGCAGGAATCATTTCACCGTATACGCGCTTCCCTTCTTCTGCATACCATTCAACAAAGCTATTTGCATAATTCACCTCACCAAGCGCTTCTGCAAACGGCTTTCCTTGCTCCTTCGTCATAATCGCTGCGATTTCTTCTTTATTTTCATCAATAAGTGTGAACCACTTTTTTAATTTCGTTGCACGATCAGCGGCTGTTAATTTTGACCATGTTTTAAAAGCCTCATGCGCCGCATCAACAGCTTGCTTTGCCTCTGTTATCCCGCCCTTTGGTACAGTTGCAAATATTTCTTTCGTTGCTGGATTGTTTACTTCAATTTGCTCTTGCAGTGTAATCCACTCACCATTTATATACATCGCTTTTTTCTCTACATTTACAAACGTCGCTTTTTTATCCAATGTTTTCTTCCTCCTCTATGAACTTCTTAATCTTCCTAGTAGCAGCAGATTGACTTATTTTTAGAAACTCTGCTACTTTATAGCTTGATCCACATGTTTTATACGCTTTTAAAATAATATTTCGTTCCACTTCTTCCAACATTTTATAGAGACTTTGACCTGACTGTTCAACTGTTGATTCCTGCATTGCTATTGGTAAATCCTCTATCGTAACGACATCGTCAGCAGTAATAACAATTCTTTCAATTACATTCTCTATTTCTCTATTGTTTCCTTCCCACGGGTATCCAACAAACATTTGTAACGTACTAGGTGCTAACTTTACATCACGTCCGTACTTTTTATTAAAGTGCTGTAAATAATGATAAACGAGTGGTAAAATGTCTTCTGTTCTTTCCCGAAGTGGTGGAATTGAAATCGGAATGACATTCAGACGATAATATAAATCTTTCCGAAATGTTCCTCGTTTCACCATCTCACTTAAATCTCTATTTGTTGCCGCTACAATTCGAACGTCCACCTTTTTTAATTCTCTTCCGCCTATAGGACGAAATGTTTTTTCTTGCAATACTTGCAGAAGCTTCGCTTGAATTTCAAGCGGCATTTCACCAATTTCATCTAAAAATAGAGTCCCTTTATGTGCTGACTCTAATAATCCCTTTTTCCCTTCACGATTTGCACCTGTAAAAGACCCACCTGAATATCCAAAAAGCTCCGATTCAATTAAATTTGTTGGCAAAGCCGCACAATTAATTTCATAGAAACTTTCATTCTTCCGGTGACTTACTTCATGTAGATGACGTACTAAGCGGCTTTTTCCCACGCCTGTCTCACCTAAAACGAGAACAGTACTATCTACCACAGATACTTTTTTAATCGTTTCTATTATTTTTTGCATAGCAATGCTTTTAAAAATAAGTCCTTCATGTTCATATGTTTCTCTTAATTCTTTTTTGTATGTTTTTAACTGATTATCCATTTCCTCTACCTTTTGTCGTAATTGATAGAGTTCAGTAAGATCTCGAGAATAACTAATCACTCTTCTTAAATTTCCCTCATCATCAAAAACTGGCCTCGTCCGAACATGTAAATACTCTCCCGATTTCGTCGTTTGAACGAGTTCAATCGGTCTCTTTTTTTCAATTACTTCTAATGTTGCGGATGGATAAAAGATCCCATCCTTTTGTAGTTCCTTTACATGTTTACCTACTAACTCTTCAGCAGCTAGTTGATAGTGCCTTTCGCATGTACTATTTACACGTACAACGATTCCCTGCTCATCTGTAACAAAAATTTCGTCAAACGCATATTCAAATACATCTTTTAAATCCATTAACACTCGTTCCTTTTCTGCAACCATCCTAGCCACCCCTAACTTCAAATCCATCGATTCACTTCACTAACTTTATTATAAAGTGAATTTTCTGCATTTTATATAGAGTCAGCTAGAATGTTTGCGATTTATCATTCAGTTTTTATACACGGGCGATATTTGCTTGCTCATAACAAGCTTGTAATGATTCTTCAATAATCGTTAAACCTTCCTTAAGTTGCTCATCTGTAATAACCAATGGCATTAATACACGGACAACATTTCCATATGTCCCCGCAGATAATAAAAGTAATCCTCGTTTATTTGCTTCCGCACACAAATTAGCTGTTAATATTTTGTCAGGCACTTTCGTCTTACGATCTTGAACGATCTCAAATGCACACATTGCCCCTAATCCGCGCACATCACCGATGCAATTATATTTATTTTTCATCTCTTGGAATCGGTCCATTACGACTTTTCCTAATTCTATCGCTCTATCATTTAATTTTTCTTTTTCTATTACATCCAGAACCGCTAATGCAGCCGCACATCCTAATGGACTTCCTGCATACGTTCCACCAAGCTCTCCAGGTGCAGACTCATTCATAATTTCTTTACGTCCAATAACACCGCTTATCGGTACACCAGCTCCTAATGACTTAGACACTGTAATTAAATCTGGAACGACATCATAATGATCAATTGCAAAGTATTTTCCTGTACGGCTAAATCCAGTTTGAATTTCATCCGCTACAAATAAGATGCCATGTTCTGAACAAATATTGCGTACTTCTTGAACAAATTTCTTACTTGGGACGATAAATCCGCCTTCCCCTTGAACCGGCTCCATAACAACAGCTGCAATTGTTTCTGGTGCTACTTCTGATATAAAGAAGTTCTTAAACTCTTCAATGATAAAATCATCGTACTGCTCTTCCGTTAACCCCTCTGGACGACGGTATTCATATGGGAATGGCGCTTTATATACTTCTGGAGCAAATGGACCGAATCCAAATTTATATGGCTTTACTTTACTTGTCATCGTCATTGTCATCAATGTACGCCCGTGGAAACCTTTAGAAAACGCAATAATACCTGATCTTTTCGTATATTTACGGGCGATTTTCACTGCATTCTCTACCGCTTCAGCACCACTGTTTAAAAATAGTACTTGTTTATCAAAACTTCCTGGCGCTAATGCAGCAAGCTTTTCCGCTAATTCAATATATGGCTCATACATCATGACATTAAATCCCGTATGAATGTATTGATCTACTTGTTTATGAAGTGCTTCTTTAACAGCCGGATGACAATGCCCTACATTAATTGTCCCTATTGCCCCAGCAAAATCAATATACTGATTACCATCAACATCTGTTACAAGAGCTCCATTTGCAGATTGTACAAACGTTGATATGCCGTTACTTACTCCTTTTGGTACTATATTTTGGCGGCGCTCTAATAAAGTTGCTGCTTTTGGTCCTGGAATTTGTTCATTTACTTTAGCAAATTTTTTTGTGTTCATTGCGTACCCCATCCTTTTCTTTACATTGTTTTCTCTTTTTATTGCAAAATACATGCCAACTTTCCGTTCTAGTATTCATCCTATACTCTTTGTATCCAGGCATAAAAAATAAGTCTATAAAGACTCATCAAGAGTCTTTATAGACTTATTTCCCTTGCATACTAGACTTTCCTTGTTCCCAAATAAACTCACCTGAATGAGAAATAAACTCACCAACAGATTCTACGACTAAGTCCGCAAGTGGTTCTAAAGTTTTACGGTCCCCCGTACCAGATAGTACTCCAATAGCATAACAATCACCACCGTTTTTAGCTAAATATAGATCGGTTGGCGTATCTCCAACGACTGCCACCTCACATGCCTCTAAATGAAACCTTTCACAAAAGGATTCTATAATTCTTTTATCAGGTTTCTGTGCCGGAAACGTATCAGAAGCTACAATATAATCAAAAAAGGATTCTAATTGATATTGTTTTAAAAATAATTCTGTCGGCGCAAAATCATCAGCTGTAACAACACCTAAAATAAATCCTTTATCTTTTAAACTTTGTAAAATTCTTGGTAGATCTGCCGTCATTTTCATATAGGAACGATGCTCGTACATAAGCGAAAATAATTTTTCACTTACCCATTCATGCATCTCCTCTTCCTTAGATGACTTAATATACTTACAAAGCCCCTTTGCTACATCGAGGCTTGTTCCAGCCGCTAGTGCGCTACTTGGATGAACAAATACCCCATCCACACCAATCTCTTTTAATAAAGCTTGCTGCATTGACTCTGGTAATTGATATAAATTTATACATTCCGCTACAAGCTCTTCCGCTACTTTTATCCAAATTGAGTGAAAATCCATTAATGTCCCATCTTTATCAAATAGTATTGCTTTTACCTTCTCCATAGCACCCTACCTCTCATTTCTTATCCTCTTCAGTGTATCAATAAAATATGGATATAAAATAAACGAATTGTAAAAATACCATAAAAATCAAACTAACTTCCAATTTACAATTCTAATAAAAAAAGATGCCCTTACAGGGCATCCTCTTGATGTTCAGGAACAAATAATTCCAGACAATGATATATGTTTTCGAATTCCATCGGGGCATCCCCACCGTACTCACCATCTAAATTAATCATTAGTTTATCTGGTGAATGCACTTTAATTCGATTTGCTTGTGTGTATAGTACTTTCGGATTGTTAATATGTTCCCCACGCTGCGCTTGTGTTGCTGCTTTAATTAAATCAGCGATAGAACCTTTTTTCAGCACTAATAAGTCAAATAATCCATCGTTAATCGATGCATACGGTGCTACTTTTTCAAATCCACCAACTGAACGAGTATTTGTAATTAAAAACATCGTAATTTCTTCTTGTAATAACTTCCCATCATACTCGATTTCAACATATGTTGGATGTAATGATGGTAACATTTCTATTCCTTTTAAATAGTAAGCAAGTTGGCCTAATACTGTCTTTAGCTTGCTTGGTACTTCATATGTTAATTCTGTAATACGGCCGCCACCAGCAATATTAATGAAATATGTATCATTCGCTCTACCAAGATCTAAAGGAACTGTTTTCCCTTCACAAATAATATCGGCTGCCTCTTCTATAGCGCGGGGTACACCGATCGCACGTGCAAAGTCATTTGTCGTTCCAACTGGAATAATTCCAAACTTCGGACGATGCTCATGTCCTACTAAACCATTTACCACTTCGTTTAACGTACCGTCACCACCAGCGGCGATAACAACATCAAACTTACGATCCGCAGCTTGTCTCGCCGCTACAGTTGCATCTCCAGGACCAGTTGTCGCATGACAAGACGCTTCATATCCAGCTTGTTCTAATTTTTGTAATACTTCTGGTAAGCTCTTCTTAAATAGCTCACGCCCAGAAGTAGGGTTATAAATAATCCTTGCTCGTTTCATCATTTATTAGCACAGGAAATTCCTTATTCATTGAAAAAAAGAATACACCGAATTCTTATTCAGTATCCCTATGCCTACCTCCTCTCATCTTCCTATCCTTCTTTTATCCCGCTCAAACAGGCAGTAAGAACCCGATTGGTGAAGGCTAATAATCAACGGGGGATGAACACCCCCACTACTGATTAAAGTTTCACTTTATGTCTATCCATTCTTCCATAAAAATTTACATATAACGAATAATAATTATCTATTATTTCATGAGATGAAAAAAAACCTCTATGTCTAGATTTATCATTATTCCCACCTTTTTGCAACTATCATACCATAGTTGCTATACAAACATTTTTTCACTTTTGACAGTTAATCAAACGTTTATTTAAATTATTTTTCACCATTTAAACAAACGTTTGATTAACTCAGAAAAAACACCCAAATAAGGGTGTTTTTTCTGTTTAATCTTTAAGAATCTATACTATTTTAGCGTTCAAAAATAAGAATCTATGCTATTTTATCGCTTATTAATCTCTTCAAGTAAGATTTTGTTAACAAGCGGTGGGTTTGCTTGTCCTTTTGTCGCTTTCATAATTTGACCAACTAAGAAGCCAATTGCACGGTCTTTACCGTTTTTGAAGTCTTCAATAGATTGTTCATTATTATCAAGGATTTCTGTTACGACTTTACGAAGTGTACCTTCGTCAGAAATTTGAACAAGACCTTTCGCTTTAACGATTTCTTCTGGATCTCCACCTTTTTCAATTAACTCGTTAAATACTTTCTTCGCGATTTTAGAAGAAATTGTACCTTTTTCAATTAATTGAACCATTTTAGATAAACCAGCAGGCGTTAATGCAACATCTTTTAATTCTTTTTGTTGTTTGTTTAAGTATGCAAGTACTTCACCCATTAACCAGTTTGATGTTAATTTCGCATCTGCTCCATCTGCAATTGTTGCTTCAAAGAAATCAGACATCTCTTTCGTTAATGTTAATACGTGTGCATCATAAGCTGGTAATCCAATTTCAGCAACGTAGCGAGCTTTACGTGCATCTGGAAGTTCTGGAATAGAAGCACGCACTTCTTCTTTCCACGCATCATCGATATAAAGTTCAACTAAATCTGGCTCTGGGAAGTAACGGTAATCGTCAGATCCTTCTTTTATACGCATTAAGATTGTTTTCTTCGTTGCTTCATCATAACGACGTGTTTCTTGTTGGATGATACCACCAGATAACAATTCTTTTTCTTGACGCACTTGTTCGTGCTCAAGACCTTTTTGTACGTAAGTGAATGAGTTTAAGTTTTTCAGTTCTGCTTTTGTACCGAATTTCTCTTGTCCAACTGGACGAAGGGAAATATTCGCATCACAACGTAGAGAACCTTCTTCCATCTTACAATCAGATACGCCAGTGTATTGAATGATTGATTTCAACTTCTCTAAGTATGCGTATGCTTCTTCTGGCGTACGCATATCTGGCTCAGACACGATTTCGATTAAAGGCATACCTTGACGGTTATAGTCTACTAATGACCCGTCAGCTGTATGCGTTGATTTACCAGCATCTTCTTCTAAATGAAGACGTGTAATACCGATACGTTTCTTTTTGCCATCTACTTCGATTTCAATCCAACCATTTTCTCCAATTGGCTTATCAAACTGAGAGATTTGGTAAGCTTTCGGATTATCTGGATAGAAATAGTTTTTACGGTCGAACTTCGTTTCCGTTGCGATTTCACAGTTTAATGCCATTGCAGCTTTCATCGCAAAGTTAACTGCTTCTTTATTTAAAGTTGGAAGTACCCCTGGGTATCCTAAGTCAATTACACTCGTTTGTGTATTTGGCTCTGCTCCGAATTCTGTTGGACTCGCAGAGAAAATTTTCGAATTTGTTTTTAACTCAACGTGAACCTCTAAACCAATAATTGTTTCTAAATTCATCTATGCTCGCCTCCTTACAGACTTGCTTTTTTTGTATGATAGTCTGTTGCTTGCTCAAACGCATGTGCAACGCGGTAAATTGTCGCTTCATCGAAGTGTTTACCAATGATTTGTAATCCAAGTGGCATACTATTAGCACCGAATCCACATGGAACAGAAATCGCTGGAACACCTGCTAAGTTTACTGGGATTGTTAAAATGTCGTTTGCATACATTGTCATTGGATCATCCACTTTTTCGCCCACTTTAAATGCTGGAGTTGGCGTTGTTGGTCCAATAATAACATCGTAGTTAGCAAATACATTTTCAAAGTCGTTTTTAATTAATGTACGTACTTGTTGTGCTTTTTTGTAATATGCATCATAGTAACCAGAGCTAAGTGCAAATGTACCAAGCATAATACGGCGTTTTACTTCGTCACCGAAACCTTCGCTACGTGTGTTTTTGTAAAGATCTAATAAGTTATTTACATTATCAGAACGAACACCGTAACGTACGCCATCAAAGCGTGAAAGGTTAGCAGATGCTTCAGAAGAAGATAATAAGTAATACGTTGCTAGAGCGTATTTAGAGTGTGGAAGAGATACTTCCTCCCAAGTTGCGCCCATACCTTCTAATACTTTTAAAGCAGCTAGTACTGACTCACGAGCTTCTTCGCCAACACCTTCGCCTAAGTATTCTTTCGGTACAGCAATGCGTAAACCTTTAACATCGCCTGTTAAACCAGCTAAGTAGTTTCCAACTTCAACATTTGCAGAAGTTGCATCCATGCGGTCAATACCTGAAATAGCTTGTAATAAGTATGCATTGTCTTCTACTGTACGTGTAATCGGTCCGATTTGGTCAAGTGAAGATGCGAATGCTACTAATCCGTAACGAGATACGCGTCCGTAAGTTGGTTTTAAACCTACAACACCGCAATATGCAGCTGGCTGACGAATAGAACCACCCGTATCAGAACCTAGAGAGAATAATACTTCTCCTGCTGCTACAGCTGCTGCAGAACCACCACTAGATCCGCCTGGAACGTAATCTAAGTTCCATGGATTTTTTGTAGCGTAGAAACCTGAGTTTTCATTTGAAGAACCCATTGCGAACTCGTCCATATTTAATTTACCGATTGTAACTGTGTCAGCAGCTTTTAACTTTTGCACAACTGTCGCATCGTAAATTGGATCAAAGTTTGCTAACATTTTGCTCGCACAAGTAGTACGAAGACCGTTAGTTACAATGTTATCTTTTACACCGATTGGCATACCGAATAACAAACCATTATCTTCAGCGCCGATCTTAGCATCTAATTCTTTCGCTTTCGCGCGTGCATTCTCTTCATCTAATGTAAGAAAAGCTTTTACGTTATCTTCAACATCCGCAATACGTTTGTAAGATTCTTCTACTAAATCCGTAACGGAAATTTCTTTGTTGTTTAACTTCTTATGTAACTCTGATACAGAATGATCAAATAATGACATCGAAATTCCCCTCCTCTATTCTAATACTGCTGGAACACGGATTTGATTATCTTTGTGATCCGGTGCATTTTTTAATACTTCTTCTACTGGTAAACCTTTTTCTGGCACATCTTCACGCATAACATTTTTCATAGTTAATACATGAGTTGTTGGTTTTACATCTGTTGTATCTAATTCATTTAACTGTTCTGCAAATGTAACAATTGCATCTAGTTGTTTTTGAAATTTTTCTGCTTCTTGATCAGTAATTGCAAGACGTGCTAAATGTGCTACGTGCTTTACATTCTCAACGGAAATTCTTGACACGGCTAGGCCACCTCCATAATATATCGTTCAATCTACAATACTATTGATGATACCAAATTTTCAGTACTTCAAGCAAGTCAACACATGGCACTTACGGCATTTTTACATAAAAAAAGAAAGGCAAACGCCTTTCTTTACAATTTACTCTTTATCTAACGGTTTATTTTTTGGAAATCTCTCGTTATCTTCTTCATTATCACGAATTGTTTTTTGTAATACAAAACAAGACATCGTTAAAAATAACGTTCCAATTAAATAGTACCCTTTTACACTAAGCGTTTCATCTAACGTGTAAATCCCAATTAGCATCCCTGAAAGCGCACAAACAAATGAAGTCCATGCTAAAAACGTGAACGCTTGCGTATTTCTTCTTCTCATCATTATCCCCCTTGTTAGATGCACATCCATTATAGATAAATATATTTACCGTTATGGATTTTTATGTAAAATTATTTTTCTATTTATTAATCTATCATAAAAAAATGCCATTTTAAAGATTGTTTTCTTTCTAATCTGAAAAATTAATTAAAATTATTGACATTTATTTCTATTCTGCATAAAATAAAAATAAATATTACGAACCTCGAAATATACGGGAGTGGAATTAATTGTTGCAATATGAACATTTTTTAGACTTACTGCTAGATAACGCCAAGAAACTTTTCTATCCTGAAGAATGGGTAAGCCTTGATTTAACACTTTCAAAGACAGAAGTATTTTGTTTACTTTGGATGGAGCGAAATACAGATATTACAATGACAAAAATTGCTGACCTTCTTGATATACCGATGAGTACAACGACAGGTGTTGTAAATCGCCTTGTAAAAAAGGGGTATATTGAACGGTACCGTGATGAAAACGATCGACGTATTGTATTAATTCGTTTAACAGAAAACGGCGTAATGCTCGTTCAAGAAGTAAAACAAAATGCAGCCCATTACTTTAGCTTAGTGACAGAAGCATTGTCAGAAGAAGAAAAAGCATTCTTACTACAAATCTTCCAAAAGATTATGAATCACGTTGCTACGACACAGCAAAAAACAGAAGAAAAGGTTTCTACACCTAGAATGAAAAACATTCCGATTGAATAAAGTGAAACTTTAATCAATCGGGCATTTACGGGCAGTTGACCTCCCACCTAATTTCTTTGCTCCAGCCGAATTTTTGGACGGAAGTCTTACTGCCCGTTAATGCGGGATAAAGCCCTAACTGGGTTTTTATTCAATTAAATACTTCGATGTTCATAATATTCGATAACCGAAATAAAGGGGATAGAATGATGAGAATTATTTTGTATACAGGTAAAGGCGGCGTAGGAAAAACTAGCATTTCAGCAGCAACAGCACTTCAAAGCGCAAAACAAGGATTAAAAACATTAGTAATGAGTACAGATCCTGCTCATAGTTTAGGAGATTCATTTGGTATAAAGCTATCTTCTGAGCCATTAGAAATTCGCGAAAACTTGTGGGCACAAGAGATTAATACGATTTATGAAATGGAAAAAGGCTGGGGAAAGTTACAGAAATACATTACCTTGTTATTCACTTCCAAAGCAGCTGATGATATTACAACAGAAGAATTAACGATGTTTCCTGGTATGGAAGATTTAATTAGCTTACTTCGCGTGCTCGATTATTATAAAAAAAACACATACGACGTTATCATCATTGATTGCGCTCCAACAGGAGAAACATTAGCAATGCTTAGTTTTCCAGACATGCTCGGCTGGTGGATGGAAAAATTATTTCCTATTAAAAGAAAAGTTTTAAAAGTCGTTCGTCCTGTAGCTCAACCACTTCTTGGTGTCCCCCTTCCAACCGATGATATTATGGACGAATTAACAAATACACTTGAACAGCTTGGAGAAATGAGAGATATTTTATCGAACCGAGAAATAACAAGTATCCGCATCATTGTAAATCCCGAAAAAATGGTCATTAAAGAAGCTCAGCGTAGTTTTACTTATTTAAATTTATACGATTATAACGTAGATGCCATCATGATTAACCGTGTCATCCCTAACACTGTCACCGATCCTTATTTTCAAGCATGGAAAGATACGCAAAAGAAATATAAAACATTAATTCAAGATAGTTTTCAGCCGCTTCCTATTTACGAAGCTCCCATGTTTGAACAAGAAGTTGTTGGTTTACCTATGTTAGAGCGTGTAGGCAATGCTTTATTTAAATCCGATCCCTCTCCTACTGAAGTGAAATTCAATGGTCGCACACAATATGTGAAAAAAGATGGCGATGAATATATTTTCGTTCTGTCCATCCCCTTCTCAAACAAAAGTGAACTTTCATTAAATCAAAAAGGTGATGAGCTTATTATTCGAGCCGGCTCTGTTAAACGTAACATCACATTACCAAAAACATTAACACACCTTTCTATTCAAGGAGCCAAGTTTGAAGAGGATGTACTAAACATTCGATTTGGAGGTGTGGTGCATGCATGAGGAATTACTACGAAAAGTAATTCGGACAAAAGTAAGAGTCGGTATGCGTATATTAGAAGAGCTACCTACTCCAATCCAGCAATCAGCTAAGCAAATGCTAAGTATTTTGCAAGAGGAGCTAGCTGCTTATCCGAAAGAACGAGAGCATCATGAAGATAATTTAAAAAGTATCATAATTGAATAATCATCTCTGTATAGAGGGCCTTTTTAGGCTTTCTATACTTTATTGGAGTGATATAAGTTGCTAAAAAAACATTCCACTATTACGCTTTGGATCATTCCTTTATTATTTTTCATTCATAACCTTGAAGAAGCTTTCCAAATGCCACAATATCTTGCTAATCAATTTTCAATTCATCTTATAACTAGCCAACAATTTTTCATTGCCATTTCCATATTAACAATCTTCGTCGTACTTATCGTCTTTCTATATCAACTAAACTTCTTGTCTTCTATACACTGGATTATTTTTATACAAGGAGCCATTTTCTTTAACGCTGTGCAACATATTATTTTGTTTTTGATTTATCGCTCCTATAATCCTGGCGTAATATCCTCAGTTTTCATTGTTATCTTTTCTATTTTCTTTTTTTCATCCAAAAAACAATTAATTCATAAAAAGCAATTCGTAATTACACTCATTTTCAGCTTACTTTCTTATCCCATTATAATTTGGATTACCTTACTATTCGCTAACTGCTTTCAGTAATAAAAAAAGACCAGGAAAACTCCCGGTCCATCACTCTACTTAACAAACATTGGATTCTACGTTATACAAAATTGGAAGGTACAAAATTAGGGTTTTGTTTGTTAAGTAGATTATATGTTGAACGAACTAACAGCGGAGGGGTTCCTTCTGTTAGTTCATTAAACCCAATGATTATTTTACGATTTTTTCAAGCTCCTCAAGTGAAAGATCTACTGAAATTGAACCATCCTTTGTTTCTTTCTTAACTGCATCTGTTACTTCTTTTGAATGATATAATTCAATTACTTTTTTCAGTGTTGGATCGTCTTTATCTTTCGTACGAGCTGCGAAAATATTAATATAAGGCTTCGCATTTTCATTCTTTGGATCTTCTAAGAAAATAGGATCCTTCGCTGGATCTAATCCAGCTTGACCAGCCACACCGTTATTAATAACTGAAGCTGCTACATCTTTTAATACACGAGGTGTTTGCTGTGCAATAACCGGTGTAATTTTTAACTTCTTCGGATTTTCAGCGATACCACTTGGATCCCCAAATAGACCAAAATCTTTTTTAAGTTTCAATAACCCCGCTGCATCAAGAAGTTTTAATGCACGTGCTTGGTTCGTTGGATCATTTGGAATAGCAATTTCTGAACCATCTGGGATTTCATTTGCTTTCTTATATTTTTCAGAGAATAAGCCCATTGGTGCAATTTGTGTTGTACCGACAGCTGTAATATCTAACTTATGCTCCTTTTTAAATTGCTCTAAGAAAGCAATATGCTGGAATGAGTTTAATTCAATATCTCCATCAGCTAACGCTTTATTTGGCGTTGTATAATCAGAGAACTCAACCAGTTTAATTTTAATCCCTTCTTTTTCAGCTTTTTTCTTCAAAATTTCCCAAACATCTCCATCCGTTCCAGTTACACCGACGCGAACTACTTTCTCTTTTGCTCCTGCACCTGTGTCTCCACCCGAGCAGCCGCTTAGTGCTGAAATTCCTACAATCGCTGATAATGCAAATGCTAAAATTTTCTTCATTTTCTTTTCCCCTCTTCCTTTTTATGATCTGCGTAAAAACACTTTCGCAAAGTAGTTTCCTAAATTTTGAGCTATCTGTACGAGAATAATAAGTAAAACGACCGTTACGAACATAACTGATGTATCAAAACGTTGATAACCATATGTCATCGCTAAGTCACCAAGACCACCACCACCGACAAGCCCAGCAACTGCAGAAAATTCAATTAAACCAACTGTCATAAACGTAACACCTAAGATCAATGGTGCTAACGCTTCTGGCACGAGGATTTCAAAAACAATTCTAAGTGGTGAAGCGCCCATCGCTTGTGCAGCTTCAATTACTCCTTTCGGAACTGAGACAAGATTTGTTTCAACCATTCTAGCAATACCAATAGATGCCACTAACGTCATTGGGAAGATTGCTGCCGCTGTTCCAATCGTCGTTCCGATCACGCTTCTTGTTAGTGGGCTTAAAGCTACTAAAAAGATAATGAATGGAACTGGACGAATTGTATTAATGATGACGTTAAGAATAGAAAAAACCCATTTATTTTCTAAAAAATTACCTTTTCTCGTCACATATAAAAGTAAACCTAGAGGTATACCAAGAATTGTAGCGAATATAAGGGTTACAATTACCATTAAGAGAGTGTCCCCCGTCGCATCTAATATGCGAGGCCAAAATATACTCCAATCAACTCGCATGAGCTTCTACCTCCTTCAGCTTCACTTGCAGTCTTAAATGTTGTAATGCTTTTTGAATTTCCTTCTGTTCACCTTGCAATTCTACAAGAAGATTTCCAAATAGCACATTTTGAAGTTCAATAATATTTCCGTACAGTACATTTACATCGACGTTATAGTTTTTTGCGATATATGATAGTACCGGCTGTCCAGTCTCCTCACCAGTAAAAGTTAAGCGATAGATCTGACCACCATTTTGAATTTTCGCTAGAACACTTTCTGGCAAGTGGTCATTAATAACAGAACGTACAAAGTTTTGAGTTGTCTTTGTTTTTGGTTGTGTGAAAACATCAAACAGTTTTCCTTCTTCAATAACTTTTCCCTTCTCCATTACAGCTACACGGTGACAAATTTCTTTCACAACATGCATTTCATGTGTAATAAGAAGAATTGTTAAATTATATTCACGATTGACTTTCTTTAATAAGTTTAAAATCTCTGTCGTTGTTTCTGGATCTAAGGCTGATGTTGCCTCATCACATATAAGTATATCTGGTGATGTTGCAAGTGCCCTAGCAATCCCAACACGTTGCTTTTGTCCGCCTGATAACTGCTCCGGATAATAGTTTGCTTTATCTTCTAGCCCTACAAACTTCAGCAGTTCATTGACTCTTTCTTTTATTTCATTCTTTGGTACTTTCGCTAACTTTAATGGATAAGCAATATTCCCAAACACTGTTCTTGAATTAAATAAATTAAAACTTTGAAAAATCATCCCAATTCTTTGTCTAAGTTTCCGTAATTCTTTCGTTGATAATGATGTAATATCTTTATCATTTATTGAGATCGTTCCTGCAGTCGGTCTCTCTAACATGTTTACTAGGCGTAATAACGTACTCTTTCCAGCACCACTAAATCCGATAATGCCAAAAATTTCGCCCTTCTCAACTGATAATGTTACATCCTCCACAGCATGAACAGATTGCCCACCTGATTCATATACTTTACTTACGTTATTAAAAAAAATCATTTTCTTCCCTCCTATATGCTGTAAAAACTAGAAGTAGAGCTTGCGAGGTAAAATAAAAAGTGCTCTCCTTCTTATCAGTAATAAAAGATAAGAAGGAGAGCACTTATATGTACTCGTTCACATCTTCTCATCTTCCAAGCCTATAAAGACTTGCTGGAGTTAGCACGGTATTAAAAAACCCGTTGCTGAGGTATCGTAGGGCCAGTCCCTCCACCTCTCTGGATAAGAATGTATCGATTTAATTGTCGTTTAATTAATTCTCATTATAGAACTCAGAATAGTGAGAGTCAATACATTTTTTTGGAAAAATATCAATTATTTCTTTATTAAAATTTTCAAATAAAAATTCATAATAAAATAGTACTCTTGAAGGTTATGTAAAATTCTTCTCCCTCATATTTTTTAAAAGGATTATTTTTTCTATGAATTGAATACTATTATTTGAATATGAAATCAGAGGAAGGTGAATATATGAAAACAGCTCTATTACTCGTTGATATCCAAAATGATTATTTTCCAAATGGAAAGATGGAATTGCGCAATCCGGTAGAAGCAAGTGAGTATGCCAGTGAGCTACTAAAACACTTTAGAATGAACGGCGAACCTATTTTTCATATCCAGCATGTAGCAATAAAAGATGATGCTACTTTTTTCCTACCTAATACAGAAGGTGTCCATATTCACGAGAATGTCCGTCCGCTTAGAGAAGAAACTGTTATACTCAAACATTATCCAAATAGCTTCCGAGAAACTAATCTTTTAGAACAATTACAACGTTTAGACATTGAACACATCGTCATATGCGGGATGATGACTCATATGTGTATTGATGCTACCGTTAGAGCTGCTTTTGATTTCGGCTTTCATTGTACCGTTATACACGATGCTTGTGCTACAAAAGATCTTTCTTTTAAGAATGCTACTATACCAGCTGTTTATATTCACAATACAATTTTGGCCAGTTTAAATGGAGTATATGCAAATGCAATGAGTACAGAGGAATTTTTGGTTACAAAAAAACACTCCATTCAGTGAGCAAAACCGAAAAGAGTGTTTCTTGTCAAACCATAGATTTTCTTTCAAATTGTATTATACAGGAAATTCTTAAAATGAATACTAAAAAATGTGACTAATAAATCAACTTTTCCCGTCACTTTATTTCTATTTACATGTTTATCCCGCTATTAATAGGGTTTAGCTCGTCCTCTTCGAATAATAGTAATATATGGGATTCTAATTTAAAAGGAGCTCTTCACATTCTGTGAAAAGCTCCTCTACTATTTCTTATAAAGTTTCAGAAGTAGTTTTTGCTTGCATGTGAAGTGCTAAGTAATCTGGGCCACCAGCTTTAGAGTCTGTACCAGACATGTTAAAGCCACCGAATGGTTGGTAACCTACGATTGCACCAGTACATCCACGGTTGAAGTATAAGTTACCTACGTGGAAGTCTTCACGTGCTTTTTCAATATGGTCGCGGTTATTAGAAACAACTGCTCCTGTTAAACCGTATTCTGTATTGTTTGCAATTGCAAGTGCATGATCGAAGTCTTTTGCTTTACAAAATGCTACTACTGGTCCGAAGATTTCTTCTTTCATTAAGCGAGCATCTTCTGCAACATCAGCAACGATTGTTGGTTGGATGAACCAGCCTTTAGAATCGTCTCCTTCGCCACCTGCTAGGATTCTACCTTCTTC
Organism: Bacillus sp. EKM202B; assembly: GCF_011066025.1. NCBI lineage: Bacteria > Bacillati > Bacillota > Bacilli > Caryophanales > Bacillaceae > Bacillus > Bacillus sp. EKM202B. Next base: position 154,455 of record NZ_JAAMNK010000009.1, read on the forward strand.
TTTACCAATTGCAACATAGCTCATTACTTTATCGAATGCAGCTTGGTCATTAACAGGACCCATATTTGTACCTAATACAGCTGGGTTATCAACTGTTAATTCTTTTGTTAATTCAACAGCACGATTTAATACGTGATCATATACATCTTCGTGGATTACAGCACGAGAACATGCAGAACATTTTTGTCCTGAGAATCCGAATGCTGATGCAACGATAGATTTAGCTGCTAATTCAAGATCTGCTTCTTTATCAACAACGATTGTATCTTTACCGCCCATTTCAGCGATAACACGTTTTAACCAGATTTGACCTGGATTTACTTTCGCTGCACGCTCATAAATGCGGATACCTACATCACGAGATCCAGTGAAGCTTACGAAACGTGTACGAGGATGATCTACTAAGTAGTCACCAACTTCAGAACCATTACCTGGCACGAAGTTTACTACGCCAGCTGGTAAGCCAGCTTCTTCTAATACTTCCATGAATTTCGCAGCTACTACAGGAGTTGTACTAGCTGGTTTTAGTAATACTGTGTTACCAGAAACTAAAGCAGCTGTTGTCATACCTGCCATAATTGCGAATGGGAAGTTCCAAGGAGAAATGATAACACCTACTCCTAATGGAATGTAAGAGAAACGATTATATTCAATTGGACGGCTTTCTACTGGAATACCGTCTTTCAATTTCAACATTTGACGAGCATAATATTCCATAAAGTCGATTGCTTCCGCTGTATCAGCATCTGCCTCATTCCATGGTTTACCTGCTTCTTTTACAAGGATAGCAGAGAACTCATGTTTTCTACGACGAACAATTGCTGCAGCACGGAATAAAATGTCTGCACGCATTTCTGGTTTTGACTTTCTCCAAGTTTGGAATGTTGCATCCGCTACTTGCATTGCTTTTTCAGCTAATTCACGGCTTGCTTTTGAAACACGACCAACAAGTTCCTCTTTATTTGCAGGGTTTACAGAAACAATTTTATCTTCTGTAGTGATTTTTTCTCCCCCAATAATTAATGGATAGTCTTGTCCAAGATAAGATTCTACTTTCTTTAAACCTTCTTCAAACGCTAATTTGTTAGCCTCTACTGAAAAATCTGTAAATGGCTCATGTTTGTATGCTACTACCATTCTTTTTAGCCTCCCCTTAGAAAAACGTTTACATTTTACAACATTATTCTACACGATAATTTAGATTTATTCAAATATTCCTAGACTTATATTTTAAAAATTAATAAATTTTTAAAATATAACAAAAAAAAAGAGATTCATACATGCGTATGAATCTACAAAATATGAGTATATTCCAAAACATTTTTTCCGATCAATAATATAGTAACTAATAAAAATAAAGTCCTTACATATCCAACGCCTTTTTGAACTGCAAACTTCGATCCAAAATAAGCACCTAAAATCATTGATAATCCCATAATAATACCATATTCAAAATGAATTATATCTAAAAATAAAAAAGTAATTAAAGATACGATATTACTAACAAAGTTCAAAAGTTTTCCAGATGCCGCTGCTTGAATAAAATCCAAACCTATTAATAAAAATGCAAAAATTAAAAAGGATCCTGTCCCTGGTCCAAAAAAACCATCATAAAACCCTATCATTAAAATAACAAAGAAAAATATTAATGTTTTCCTTTTCGTCATCTTCTTATAGGTAGATACGCTTCCCCAATCCTTTTTTGCAATAATATAAATGGCAATAAACACCAACATTACAAGTACTAATGGACGTAAAATATCCGGTGGAATAAATTTTACCACTAAAGCACCTGCGACCGCTCCAATAATAGTTAACGGGATTAACTTTCCTACAATTTTAAAATCGACTTTTCCTGATCGAATAAAATAAATTGCACTCGTAAACGTCCCCATCGTTGCAGCTAATTTATTCGTTGCAATTGCCGAAGCTGGTGACAAACCGACAAACATTAGTGCAGGAAGCGAAATTAATCCTCCACCTCCAACAACTGAATCAATAAAAGCTGCTAAAAATCCGAATGCAATTAATAAAATAATGACTTGAAGACTTAGTTCGTCCATGACCTTTACCCCTTATCCCCTTATTTATAACATTTAAAATTATAACAAAATTCCTCAAGAAAAAAGCTGTTCCTTTGTGGAACAGCTTTTATCTTTAATCTAAAATTTTTACGAGTGGCTCATCTTGCTTCGCTTCACGTATAATAATCGCTTCTGGACGTTCTACAGATTTAATCGTTACTTGTACTCTCATATAATTTGGGAAGTATTCCATAACAAGCCCTGCTACATATTGTGTAAAACCAATTATTTCCGCTTTTCCATTAAACTGGACAGGAATATCCAGCTTCATTTCTTTTAATTCCTCGTCTCTATACATACCAGTACCGATAACAGCGGAATAATCGCCTTGGAAATAATCGCTTAGTTTTGCTTTGAAGTTAGATACCCTTGCAAGATCTTCACGCTTATTGTCTGTTTTTGCTTGTTCAGACGGGAACAAATAGTATTTCTCGTTAATTTGTTTCCAATCTTCAACCGTTTCACTACCTTTTTCCACATTAGCATAAGAAACAAAGTTTCCTGGCACAAGTGCAGACTTTGGAGATTGACGATAAATCGCAAATGTAATCGGAACGTTTTTTATGTCGGGCTTTTTTTGGTGCATAACTTTCAAGATTTCTTGCGCCATTTTTTTCCCTTCAGCTAACATTTTTTCGTCCTCGATTTTAGCCTCACGCGGATAACCATGCTCTTCATTAAAATATTGAACAGAATTCATTGCTAAACCAACTACAATACCACCAAGTTCAACATCTTTATCGCCTTTTTTCACATAATAATTATGCTCTAAAATATTTGAAATATATATTGGATTTTTTTTATTTTTCACTTCTAGTGATTCTGATCCTTCGCCTAACGCTGGATTGAGCCCTATATTCGGAAATTTAACTGCATCTTTTTTTAATTTGCTCTCTAGTTCCTTTTGTTCGGCATCTGTACGCTTTCTTTTTACAAGCATTTTTACGGTTTGATCATCTAGAGTACTTCCACCTTTAAAGAAATAATCTTTCGTATTAAATGATTCTTTTGCAATACGCATTAATCCTGTTTCAAATTCATCTATATCAAGACGATTATTTAATCCCTGCACAACTAATCCACGTGCAGATCCTGCATCAAATGGAACAGTCGTCTTATAATATTCATCCGAAATAGCATACTTCGGAACGACTGCTTGCTCTTTTGCTTTCCCTGATTTCTCAGCCACTTTTTCATCTTTGTCGGCACCTGCGCTACAACCACTTACAAGTAGGCCAAGACTTAATACCGCTAATGCTATTTTTTTCATGGTAAGTTTGCACCTCTTACTTATTTAGCTCTTGTAAGAACCTCTCTTCATTCCAAACTTCAACATTGTGCTTCTCTGCTTGCGCTAATTTTGAGCCCGCAGCTTCACCAGCAACAACTAAATCCGTACTTTTACTAACACTTCCTGTTACTTTTCCACCTAATGCCTCAATCTTCTTCTTCGCTTCACTGCGTCCCATCACTTCTAATTTCCCAGTTAAGACGACAGTTTTCCCTGCAAAGTAAGATTCAACATTTTGTAAATCTGCACTTTTTATGCCTTTGTATGTCATGTTCACGCCATACTCTTTAAACTGTTGTAATAGCTCTAATACATCTTCATTATCAAAATATGTCACAACGGATTGCGCCATTTTTTCACCAATTTCATTAATTGATTTTAGCTCCTCTTCCGTCGCTTTCACAAGTGCATCCATCGTTTCAAAATGCTCTGCAAATGTACGTGCTGCTTTCGCTCCGACATGGCGAATTCCAAGGCCAAATAATAATCGCTCTAACGAGTTTTCCTTCGAATTCTCAATTGCTTGTATTAAATTTGTTGCTGATTTTTCACCAAAACGCTCTAGCTGTAGTAATTGTTCTTTCGTCAATGCATATAAATCTGCAAACGTACGAATATAATCTGCATCAAAGAGCTGTGTGATGACACGCTCGCCAAGTCCGTCAATATTCATTGCATTTCTTGAAACGAAATGAATTAATCCCTCGCGAATTTGTGCAGGACAAGTTGGATTTATACAACGAAGTGCAACCTCTTCTTCTAAACGAACTAGTTCACTCTCACATGCCGGACAATGCGTTGGCATGCGGTATTCTTCTTCCTCACCATTACGCTTATCAAAAATAACGTTCACAACTTCAGGAATAATATCTCCAGCCTTTTTCACAACAACGTAGTCACCAATTCGAATGTCTTTTTCACGAATTAAATCCTCGTTATGTAAGGAAGCACGACGAACGATCGTACCAGCCACTCGTACTGGTTCTAACTCTGCAGTCGGTGTTACAACCCCTGTACGGCCAACACTTAATTCAATGCCCGTTAATCTCGTTACAACTTCTTCAGCCGGGAATTTATAAGCAATCGCCCATCTTGGACTCTTTGCAGTAGTTCCTAGGCTTTCTTGAAGAGCAACATCGTCTACTTTTATAACGATCCCATCAATCTCATAATCAAGATTCGGACGTTTTTCCTGCCATTCTTCTACATAAGCTATAACCTCTTCAATTGTTTCACATGTACGGCGATTTGGATTTGTCTTAAACCCCAGTTCACCTAAGAAATCAAGTGATTCGCTATGCGATGAAATTGTTTTTTCTTCTACATTTGCAAGACCATATACAAACATGGATAGGTTACGCTTTGCTGCAATTTTCGTATCAAGTTGACGTATTGAACCTGCTGCCGCATTACGCGGATTCGCAAATACATCTTCACCGTTTTGCTCTTTTTCTTCATTTAGTTTAACGAATGAACGCTTCGGCATATAAGCCTCGCCTCGCGCTTCTAACGTTACCTCTTCATTTAATCGAAGTGGAATTGCTTTAATCGTTTTCAAGTTTTGGGTAATATCTTCACCTGTTATACCATCACCACGTGTTGCACCTTGAATAAAGCGTCCTTTTTCATAATGAAGTGAAACAGCAAGTCCGTCAATTTTTAATTCGCATATATATCTTACATTCGCATCATCAATTCCTTGACGTACTCTTCGGTCAAAATCACGCAAATCTCCTTCGTTAAATGCATTTCCTAAACTTAACATCGGTGACTTATGCGTTACTTTTTCAAATATATCAAGAACAGTTCCCCCAACGCGCACGGAGGGAGAGTCTTCACTCATGAACTCTGGATTCTCTGCTTCTAATTTTATAAGCTCCTGCATATTACGGTCATACTCCGCATCAGAAACAGAAGGATTGTCTAATACGTGATATTGATAGTTAAATGTATTTAACAAATCACGTAGTTCTTCTATACGTTTTTTTGCTATCTCTTTTGACATATCCTCATTCCTTTCCTATTGTTTCGTCACAGGTGCAAATTTTGCTAATAAACGTTTAACACCAATCGGGCTTGGGAACGCGATATCTAATTCTTTTGAATCACCTTCGCCTTTTACACTTACAACTGTACCGACTCCCCATTTTTGGTGGGAAGCTTTATCGCCTACTGCCCAGCCAATTTGCTCGCCGCCTGTTGTCTTAACAGCGGGACGTACGAAAGCTGAACGAGAGCGTGTTGTTGTTGCCGCAGCTCCTGTCGTTCTTCCTTTTGCACTAAACGAAGTTTCACGCTTCGGCGCTGTTTCATTTAATGGTTCCACCAGCTCTGCCGGAATTTCTGTAATAAATCGAGATGCTGCATTCATACTTGTCCTACCAAATAAAGTACGCATTTGTGCATTCGATAAGTATAATTCTTCTTCTGCACGAGTAATACCTACATAAGCAAGACGACGCTCTTCTTGCATTTCATCTTCTTCCATAAGAGAACGCGTATGCGGGAATATTCCTTCCTCTAAACCAACGATAAAGACTACAGGGAACTCTAGCCCTTTTGCTGAGTGCATCGTCATTAAAATAACTTCTTCACCAGCAGTTGGATCTTCATCTACACGATCAATATCCGCGACAAGAGCTAAGTCTGTTAGGAATGCAACAAGGCTCTTATCTTCACTTTGAGATTCGAACGTTTGCGTAACAGATAAAAACTCATCTAAGTTTTCTAAACGGCCTTCTGCTTCTAAAGAACGCTCATTTTTCAACATCTCGCGATATCCTGTTTTTTCAATGACTTCTTCTACTAATTCTGTAACAGATAAGTACTCTTGCATATTTACCCAGTTGTGTAGTAAACTTGCGAATTCTTTTACTGCCTTTGTAATTTTTGCACTTACACCAACATGCTCAATTTCATCAAATACAGCCGTTAATGAAATTCCGTTTTGCACACCGTAATTAATAATTTTATCGATAGAAGTCGCACCAATCCCGCGCTTCGGCATGTTAATAATACGTGCGAAACTAATCTCATCATCAGGATTCCCAATTAAACGTAAGTACGCCAAAATGTCTTTAATTTCTTTACGGTCGTAGAACTTCGTACCGCCGACAATTTTATAAGGGATATTAGATTTCAGGAAAATCTCCTCAACCATACGAGACTGAGCATTCGTACGATATAATACTGCAAAGTCAATATATTTTCGGTTCCCCATTTGAATATCATCACGAATTTTTTTCGCAACAAAATACGCTTCGTCCTTTTCAGTTGCAGCACGATAATACGAAATTTTGCTCCCAACTTGGTTGTCTGTCCATAATTTTTTCGGTTTACGATTCGTATTTTTTTCAATAACAGCATTGGCTGCATTTAAAATATTTTGTGACGAACGATAGTTTTGTTCTAACAGAATAACTTGCGCATTCTCATAGTCTTTTTCGAATGACAAAATGTTAGAAATATCCGCACCACGCCAGCGATAAATAGACTGATCTGAGTCACCCACAACACAAAGGTTTTTAAAACGTGCTGCTAAATGTTTAACAAGAAGGTACTGCGCTTTGTTCGTATCTTGATACTCATCCACGTGAATATATTGGAACTTACGCTGATAAAACTCTAGTACTTCTGGAACACGTTCAAATAGCTGAATCGTTGTCATAATTAAATCATCAAAGTCTAATGAGTTATTTTTCAAAAGACGTTTTTGATATTCTGTATATACATCGCTCGTTAATTTTTCATATGGATCAGCGATTGTAATTTTTTTTGCATATTTATCTGCAGATAACAGTTCATTTTTCGCATTACTAATACCGGCTAAAATAGAGCGTGGCTCAAATTTCTTCGGATCAATATTACGCTCTTTCATAATTTTTTTGACTACAGTTAACTGATCGCCTGAATCTAAGATTGTAAAGTTACGATTAATACCAATACGATCGATATCACGTCGTAAAATACGTACACACATAGAGTGGAACGTAGAAATCCAAATATCTTCTGCTTCTGGTCCGACAAGTGTATCAATACGCTCGCGCATTTCACGAGCAGCCTTATTTGTAAAGGTAATAGCTAGTACATTCCATGGCGCTACACCTTTTTCACCAAGTAAATATGCAATACGATGTGTTAACACACGTGTTTTACCACTACCCGCTCCCGCCATTAATAGCAGCGGTCCATTCGTTGTTTGCACTGCTTTTTGTTGCTGTGGATTTAAACCATTTAATAACTTATCCGTCATACTCATATACGCCTGCACCTACTCTCCTTTTACTGCTTTAACTGTTTTTAACGCCGATTTTATATCATCATAAATAACATTTCCAACAACTACTGTATCGGCATACTGCGCTACTTCTTTCGCTTGTTCTGCATTAGAAATGCCACCGCCATAATATAACTTAGCTTGTTTCAATTCTGCTTTTACATTTTTAACAAGTTCAATATCTCCATACGTACCGCTATATTCTAAATAGAATATCGGTAAATGTAATAGCTTGTCTGCTAAACGCGCGTATGCAATAACGTCATCTTCTGTTAAATCACATTTTGCATCTGTAAGCTGGGCTACTTTCGCTTCAGGATTTAAAACACAATACCCTTCCATGAAAATTTCGTCCCAGTCCATAATATCCCCAAATTCTTTCAATGCCTCGTGATGAACACCTGTTACCCATTCTACTTTTCGGCTATTTAATACGCTTGGGATGTAATAAAAATCAAAGCCTGGTGTGATTGCTTCCACATCAGAAACCTCTAACACGCAAGGAACTGCATATCTACGAATGCTAACTAGCATGTGTAATACGTTATCAATTGTAACTCCATCACTTCCGCCTACAATAACAGCATCGGTTCCAGACTCACAAATCATTTCTAAATGTTCATCGCTTAACTCCTTATTTGGATCAAGCTTAAATACATGTTTCCATCCGGAAATATCGTACATGAAAACACCCTTTCTTTTCTCTAGTTATATCTATAGTTCTGTTTAAAATAACAGTTAGTTTTCATCTTGTTTTTTTTAAATAGCTATTAAATATTTTTCAAAAAGAAGGATTTCATTTTACCTTCTTTTTATGCATTCTTTCATTATAACAAAAAAAGCTACTGACACACACGCCCATTCCAACATCTTTTTCAACGTCAAATGTTGGATTACATATCCCCAAAATCACACGGAATACTAATAAGAGAAGTAGTATTTACTATTTCAATTTTCATAAAAAGGAGTGTTTTTCTAATGAAGCAAAACATCGGGACAATAAACGCTCTAATTCGAATTACACTTGGGCTTGTCCTCTTCGGATGTAGTGCAACTAAACTTGTACGCAATCCGTGGTGCACTTGGTCTAACATTTTTCTATGGATTGGTGCAATGAAAGTTGCAGAGGGAATTGTTCGCTTCTGCCCTATTGTTGAAGCATGGAAATTTGGAAAATACATGAATATGGGCGCATTTAAAATGCCTGGCATGAATTTTACTGAAAAAGGACATGCTAAAGAAGAAGTGAATCAAACTTCCGCTCATGACAAGCCAAAGTCAAAGGGAAGTTATGATGCTTCTGACAAAGAGATTGAGTCAGCGATTGAAGAAATAATCCTGGCAAAACCGCTTTGAATCATTTGTCACGATGCAAGATGCTCTCAAAGGGACTTAGCTGCTGCAGTGGGCGGTTAAGTCCTCTTTATTTTACCACAAAACAGAACGTACATTCCTTTTCATCCCTAACACGTACATAAAAAATACCAAATAAAAAAATTCAGAAGATTAGGTATGAATCCCTTGCTTAAAATGATATAAAAGTGATATCATTTTTATATCAGGAGGCGATCATATGAAAGAAAAACAAGTATTTTATGTAAATGGATTTCTGGGTGTTATTGGAATTTTAGTTTTAGCCGCTATCGGTGTATTTTGCCTTGTACAAGAAATGTTTGTAATAGCTATTTTAGCTCTTATATTAGCATCTGTTTTGGCTACAGGCATCGGTATCGTTCAACCGAATCAAGCGAAAGTTATTACGTTCTTCGGTAATTATTTAGGAACAATTCGTCAAAACGGTTTATTTTTAACAATTCCATTTGCATTCCGTCAAACTGTATCTTTACGTGTTGAAAACTTTAATAGTAAGAAATTAAAAGTAAATGATGTCGAAGGAAATCCAATTGAAATTGCAGCTGTTATCGTATATAAGGTGGTTGATTCTGCAAAAGCAATGTTTGGTGTTGAGCATTACGATCGATTCGTAGAAATCCAAAGTGAAACAGCAATCCGCCACGTGGCAACAAAATATCCTTATGATAATTTCCAGGATGAAACTTGTATTACGTTACGTGGAAATACTGAGGAAATTTCAGAAGAGCTAAAACGCGAATTAGAAGCGCGTCTTGAAATTGCTGGTGTAGAAGTATTAGAAACTCGTTTAACGCATTTAGCTTACGCAACAGAAATTGCCCATGCAATGCTACAACGTCAACAAGCAAAAGCAGTGTTAGCTGCTAGAAAAGAGATTGTTGAAGGTGCTGTGAAAATGGCCAAAGATTCAATCCATATGTTGGATGAAGAAGGCGTGCTGGAACTCGATGACGAGCGTAAAGCAAATATGGTAAACAACTTATTGGTTGCCATCGTTTCAGATAAAGGTGCGCAACCAGTTATTAATACAGGAAGCCTATACTAATAGGTTGTAAATAATTATGGCTAAAAAGAAAAGCTTTCCATTACGTATTGATCCTGAATTACACGCAGTCATCGAAAAATGGGCGAATGATGAGTTTCGTAGCGTCAATGCACACATCGAGTATTTACTTCGAGAAATGGCAAAGCAAAAAGGAAAATTGAAGAAAGATAAAGATGCATAAAAATCCCGCTGAGAAATCAGCGGGATTTTTTATACATTAGCTTCTCGTCATCTCATGCCCAATTGCACGATATCCTATATCACTTCGATAAAACAGACCATCACTTTCAATTTTACCGATTTCTTTATATACTTTATCTTTTGCTTCTTGTAAACTATTCGCCTTGCAAGCAACAAATAATACACGACCACCATTTGTTACAAAATCACCGTGTTTCATTACTGTCCCCGCATGGAAAACAATCACATCTTGCAATGCATCTAATCCGTTAATAACTTCACCTTTTTTATACGCTTCTGGATATCCTTTAGAAGCAAGTACAACACCGATAACAGCATCTTCTGACCATTGTAAAGTTAGTTCACTTTCATCTAACACAGCGTTGCATACATCAACTAAATCATTCTCTAAGCGAGGTAATACAACTTCCGTTTCAGGATCACCAAAGCGAGCATTAAATTCAATTACCTTTGGACCATCATTTGTTAAAATAAGCCCTGCATATAAAATACCTGTAAACGAACGATTTTCTTGGATCATCGCTTTAGCAGTTGGGTGTAATACTGTTTCAATCGCCTCTTGAACTGCTGATTCTGGAATTTGTGGTACTGGAGAATATGCGCCCATTCCACCTGTATTAGGACCCTTATCGCCATCAAAAGCTCGTTTATGGTCTTGAGCAATTACCATCGGATGTACAGTTGTTCCATTTACAAATGCCATCAATGAAAATTCTTGCCCATCTAAAAACTCTTCAATAACGACCTTCTTACTTGCCACGCCGAATTTCACATCTTGTAGCATTTCTTTCACAGCTTGTAATGCCTCTTCAAGCGTCATTGCTACCGTTACACCTTTACCAGCAGCTAATCCATCAGCTTTAATAACAATTGGCGCACCAACTTTTTGAATGTACTTTACTGCTTCATCATAGTCTGTAAAAGTTTCGTATGCAGCAGTTGGTATATTATACTTTTTCATCAACTCTTTCGTAAAAGCTTTACTGCCTTCAATAACAGCAGCCGCTTTATTCGGACCAAATACGCGAAGTCCTTCTTCTTTAAAACGATCAACAATTCCATTCATAAGCGGAATTTCTGGCCCAACGAAAGTTAATTCAACATTATTCTCTTTGGCAAATAAAACTAATGCATCAAAATCATTTTCATCAATATCAACTGGTGTTGCAACATCTCGCATACCTTCATTACCTGGTGCTACATACACCTTCTCCACCTTTTCAGATTGTGCAAACTTCCAAGCTAAAGCATGCTCACGCCCACCGCGGCCAATTACTAAAACATTCATATTTCATCCCCCAATAATTAAATAGGTACAAACTAGAAGCTATGCTCCTAGTTTGCTTTTTCATATCAATAGAAGTTTAAAAGGGAGGATCGAGAGAACCGAGCAGGTCGAGGCGTATTTTCCAAGAGGATACGGAGTATAGTTTTCCTACATGAGTACCGCACTGGCATTGCAACGACGACATGCGAAGATTATCTCGACCGGACCTTTTAGACATCCTCTATTAGTGTTTGAAATGACGTACGCCAGTGAACACCATCGTAATCCCATACTTATCTGCCACTTTAATAGAATCCTCATCACGAATTGATCCACCTGGTTGGATAATTGCTGTAATACCAGCTTTTGCTGCTTCTTCTACTGTATCTGGCATTGGGAAGAAAGCATCAGATGCAAGTGCGCTACCTTGTGCTTTTTCGCCAGCTTGTGTAATTGCAATTTTTGCAGAGCCTACACGGTTCATCTGTCCCGCGCCTACACCAACCGTCATGTTATCATTCGCTAAAACAATTGCATTTGATTTCACATGTTTTACAACTTTCCAAGCTAGTTTTAAATCTTTCCACTCTTGCTCTGATGGTTCACGTTTCGTTGGAATTGAAATTGTGTTCTCATCTAATGATAACGTATCTTCCTCTTGAACAAGAAGACCACCTTGTACAGAAGTTAGTTTTTTGCTTGCACTTGTCGCTTTTTCAATATTTACAGTTAGTAAGCGTAAGTTCTTCTTGCTTTGCAACACTTCTAAAGCTTCTTGCGAGAACGAAGGAGCGATAACAATTTCTAAGAAAATTTCGTGTAACTTTTCTGCTGTAGCTTTATCAATTTCACGATTTGCTGCAATAATACCGCCGAAGATTGATACTGGATCCGCTTCATAAGCACGAGTATATGCCTCGTGAATATCAGTTCCTACTCCAACGCCACATGGATTCATATGTTTTACCGCTACTACTGCTGGTTCTGTAAATTCTTTTACGATGCTAAGCGCTGCGTCTGCATCATTAATATTGTTATAAGATAATTCCTTACCATGTAATTGTTCTGCATATGCAACAGAAGAAGTTGCAGCAAATGGTGCTTTATAGAAAGTAGCCTTTTGATGTGGGTTCTCTCCATAACGTAAGTCTTGCTTTTTCTCAAACGTCACAGTTAACGTTTCTGGACTTTCTTCACCCATTTGTTCTGTTAAGTAGTTAGAAATTAACGCATCATATGCCGCTGTATGACGGAATACTTTCGCTGCTAATTTACGTTTCGTCTCTTCTTTTACTTCGCCGTTCTCTTTCAGTTCTGCTAATACAACATCATAATCTACTGGATCTACGATTACCGATACAAATTTATGATTTTTCGCAGCAGAGCGAATCATTGTTGGACCACCGATATCAATATTTTCAATTGCATCAGCAAATGTTACATCAGGCTTAGCGATTGTTTCTTTAAATGGGTATAAGTTAACAACAACAAAGTCAATTGGTTGAATGCCTAATTCATTCATTTGCGCTACATGTGTTTCATTATCACGAACTGCTAATAGACCACCATGAATATTTGGATGTAATGTTTTTACACGGCCATCCATAATTTCTGGGAAACCAGTTACTTCAGAAATACCGATTACTTGTAAACCATTTTCTTCTAGTAATTTTTTCGTACCACCTGTTGAAATAACTTCAATCCCTTGTTCTAGTAAACCTTTAACAAATTCTACTACTCCTGTTTTATCTGAAACACTTACTAATGCACGCTTTTTCATTTATCCTTCACCCCTGGTTGTATGTTAGTTAACAGTTGGTTCTTTCACAGACTGAACAATTTGATTCACTGTATTTACGTATAATTTATGTTCAACTTGTTGAATTTTCTTTTGTAAGCTTTCTCTCGTATCACCTTCAGAAACAACTACTGCTTCTTGCGCAATAATTGGACCTGTATCCATACCTGCATCTACATAATGAATTGTTACTCCAGTTACTTTCACACCTGCTTCTAACGCTTGACCGACAGCATCTTTCCCTGGGAAACTCGGTAGTAGTGATGGATGAATGTTAATAATCTTCCCGCCATATGCTTCTAGTAAAGTTGGCCCAATTAAACGCATATATCCAGCTAAAATAACATAATCAATTTCATACTCTTCTAGCTTCTTTAATATTTCTTTTTCAAATGCTTCTTTTGACTCATATGCTTTCGCTGAAAAAGCGAAACATGGGATATGATGATAATGTGCCCGTCCAATAACGCGTGCTTCTGGTTTATCACATACTAATAAACTAATATCTGCATCCAATCTCTTTTCTTCTACCGCATTAACGAGAGATTGAAAGTTAGATCCGCTTCCAGAAGCAAAAACTGCTAATCTACTCATAGTGCTGTGCCCCCATTGAAGGTAACGCCATCCCCTTGTACAGTACGACCAATAATACGAGCTGTTTCTCCTTGCTCTTCAAGAAGACGAACAATATCTTTTGCATCTTCTTCCCTTACCGCTACTACCATACCAATACCCATGTTAAAAATATTGAACATTTCTTTCTCTTCTAGTTTCCCAACTTCTTGAAGCAAATTGAAAATCGGCTGAATTTCCCAAGATCCAAGTTCAATCTCAGCACCAATTCCTTCTGGCAACATACGTGGAATATTTTCAATGAATCCACCACCTGTAATATGAGCCATACCGTATACTTCATGTTTTTTCAATAGTTCTAAAATAGGTTTGACATAAATTTTCGTTGGTTTTAATAACTCCTCACCAAGAGGTAGTTCTAAGCGTCCATAAATGCGATCTAAAGATAGTTCTCCATCTTCTAGTAACACTTTTCGTACTAAAGAGTAACCATTACTATGAATACCGCTAGATGCTAAGCCAATTAATACGTGACCAGCTTCAATCTTTTCACCTGTTACAATTTTCTTTTTATCAACAATCCCAACTGTAAAACCAGCTAAATCGTATTCTTCCGTAGAATACATTCCTGGCATTTCAGCTGTTTCCCCACCAATTAATGCACAACCAGCTTGGCGACAGCCCTCTGATATACCTTTGACGATGTTTTCAATTTTACTAGGTTCAGCTTTACCACAAGCAATATAATCAAGGAAGAAAAGCGGCTCTGCCCCTTGGACAACAATATCATTTACACACATCGCTACTGCATCAATACCAATTGTGTCATGTTTATCTGCCATAAAAGCGAGCATCAATTTTGTTCCCACGCCATCTGTTCCAGATACTAATACAGGTTCTTCTAATGCAAATTTTGATAGATCAAACATACCTCCAAAACCGCCTAAACCGCCTAGTACTTCTTTTCTCATTGTTGTTTGTACGTGTTTTTTCATGCGAGATACCGCTTCATATCCAGCTTCAATATCTACTCCTGCTTGCTTATATGCATTCGCCATCGTTATTTACACCTCGTCTTTTAATTTCTCCCCATCCAGGGCGGCCGTTTTTAAGAAAGAAGCTAGCTTCTACATCAAAAGAAGTAGAAGCTTTTTTCACTTTCTTATTTCATACTTTCTAAAAGCTCTTGCTCATAATCATAAAGAGCTGTTGGATAGTCTCCATTGAAGTAAGCCATACATAGGCCGCCATATTTCCCTTCATATGGACGTCCAATTGCATCTACTAATCCATCTTCACTTAAAAATGTTAAAGAATCCGCTCCGATCATTTCACGGATTTCTTCTACTGTATTATTTGCTGCAATTAATTCTTTTCTCGTTTGAATATCAATACCATAGAAACATGGATATTTTAGAGGCGGTGAAGCAATTCTTACATGAACCTCTGTCGCTCCAGCTTCACGAAGCATACGAACAATTCGTTTGCTTGTCGTTCCTCTTACGATAGAGTCGTCAATCATAACAACTCGTTTCCCCTCAACTACACCTCTTACTGCGGAAAGCTTCATCTTTACCCCTTGCTCTCGCAGTTCTTGAGAAGGTTGAATAAACGTACGTCCAACGTAACGATTTTTAATTAATCCTAACTCATATGGAATGCCTGTCGCCTCAGCATAACCGATCGCAGCTGAAATACTAGAATCTGGTACACCAGTAACAACATCAGCTTCAATAGGAGCTTCTGCCGCTAAACGTTTCCCCATGTTTTTACGTGCTGCGTGGACATTAATACCAGCGATATTAGAATCCGGACGCGCAAAGTAAATGTACTCCATACTACAAATTGCATGATCTACTTCATTTGTAAAACGATCTACGTGAATTCCTTCATCATTGATGATAAGTAATTCACCCGGTTCTACATCACGAATGTATGTTGCACCTACTACATCGAAAGCACATGTTTCTGATGCTACAACGTAAGCATCACCCATCTTTCCAATTGAAAGAGGACGGAACCCATTCGGATCTAGCGCAACAATCATTTCATTCCCAGTTAGTAAAAGGTATGCAAACGCACCTTTCACTTTATTTAGTGCCTCTTTTACACTTTCAATTAAAGAATCTTTCGTACTACGCTTAATAAGATGTAAAAGTACTTCTGTATCTGAACTCGTTTGAAAAATACTTCCCTCTGCCTCTAATTCGCGGCGAAGCATTTTTGCATTAATTAAATTTCCGTTATGAGCTAATGCCATACTATGATCAGAAAAACGGAATAATAATGGTTGAACGTTAGCTACTTCACTTCCACCAGCCGTCGCGTATCGTACGTGTCCGATTGCTGATTTTCCGTTCAATCCTTCTAGCTCACCTCTTGAAAACACTTCCGATATTAAACCTAATCCCTTGTGACCGACGATTTTTTCCCCATTATTTACAACAATGCCTGCGCCCTCTTGCCCACGGTGCTGCAAACTGTGCAATCCGTAGTACGAAACTTGTGCCGCATTTTCATGCCCCCAAATTCCAAAGACGCCACATTCTTCATTTAACCCCTTTATTTCAGCAAGCATGGGATTGCCCCTTTCCAAGCCTGTCTCATTTCATCTACATTTGCTGTAAGTAATACTTCATTTTCTTCATTATGAATTGTTACCTCATTTGTATCTGTCACTGCTCCAACTTGAATTGCTTCGACGACTTTCTCGAACGCTTCTTTGTTTTCACGTTTTACAGTTAGAACGAAGCGAGATTGTGATTCCGCAAATAATACCGCCGTTGCTTCACCGTCTAATTTCACAGTAGCACCTAAACCGTTAGCACCAATTGCACTTTCAGAAATTGCAACTGCTAAACCACCTTCAGCAACATCATGTGCCGATTGAACAAGGCCAGCTTGAATTGCTTCTAATACTTGTTTTTGGCGTTTTAATTCTACATCTAGATCGATACTTGGTGATTGGCCGAAAATTTTGCCGTGGACCATTTTCTGTAATTCACTTCCACCAAATTCAGCTTTCGTCTCTCCAATTACGTACACTAAATCGCCAGCTTGCTTAAATTCTTGTGTTGTTACATGTTTTAAATCATGGACAAGACCAACCATCCCAACAGTCGGTGTTGGATATACCGCTTCACCACTACGCTCGTTATACATCGATACGTTTCCGCCAATAACTGGCGTTTGTAATGTGCGACAAGCTTCACTCATACCATCTACCGATTTCTCAATTTGCCAGAAGATTTCCGGTTTTTCTGGGTTACCAAAGTTTAAGCAATCTGTAATTGCAAGTGGCTCTCCACCAGAACATACGATATTACGCGCTGCCTCTGCTACTGCAATTTTACCGCCCGTTTCTGGATCTAAGTAAATATAGCGAGAGTTACAATCTGTCGTCATTGCTAATCCTTTTTCTGTACCGCGTACACGTACAACCGCTGCATCTGAACCTGGTGTAACAACTGTGCTTGTGCGTACTTGATAATCATATTGATCATATACCCACTCTTTACTTGCAATTGTCGGTTGTTGTAGTAAAGCGAATAACGTTTCTTTATAATCTTCTACTTGCGGTGTTTCCACTTTCATCTGCTGGAACTCAGCAAAGTATGCTGCTTCTTTTGATGGTTTATGATAAATTGGCGCTTCTTCTGCAAGAGCATCTGCTGGTACTTCAGCTACCATTTCACCTTTATGGAATAAGCGAAGCATTTTGTCTTCCGTTACTTTCCCCATCGTAACTGCTGCAAGACCATACTTCTCAAATAAATCTACTATTTCTTGCTCTCTACCTTTTTTGATAACAATTAACATACGCTCTTGTGATTCAGATAGCATCATTTCATATGGTGTCATTCCCGTTTCACGCTGTGGTACATCATCTAAGTACATTTCAATACCCATACCTGCTTTACTTGCCATTTCTGCAGAAGATGAAGTTAAACCAGCAGCTCCCATATCTTGAATTCCAACAAGTGCATCAGACTGAATAAGTTCTAAACATGCTTCGATAAGAAGTTTCTCCATAAATGGATCTCCTACTTGAACTGCCGGACGTTTCGCTTCTGAGCTTTCAGATAGTTCTTCAGATGCGAATGTTGCACCGTGAATACCGTCACGACCAGTTGATGCTCCTACGTACATTACTGTATTGCCAGCACCGTGTGCTTGCCCTTTTTTAATATCCTCGTGGTTAATTAAACCTACGCACATTGCATTTACAAGTGGATTTCCTTCGTAACATGGATCGAATTGTACTTCGCCACCAACAGTAGGAATACCGATGCAGTTACCGTATCCTGCGATTCCAGCTACTACTTCTTCGAATAAATATTTCACACGTGGTGATTGTAGTTCACCGAAGCGAAGTGAGTTTAATAGAGCTACTGGACGTGCTCCCATAGAGAATACGTCACGGATAATACCACCAACGCCTGTTGCTGCTCCTTGATATGGTTCAATAGCAGAAGGATGGTTATGGCTTTCCATTTTAAATACAACCGCTTGATTATCACCGATATCTACAATTCCAGCGCCTTCTCCAGGGCCTTGCAGGACACGCTCACCTGTTGTTGGGAACTTGCGAAGAACTGGTTTTGAATTTTTATAACTACAATGTTCAGACCACATTACAGAGAATAAACCTGTTTCTGTATAATTCGGCAAACGGCCTAGAATCTTTTCAACCATGGCAAACTCTTCGTCTGTTAGCCCCATTTCCGCATATATACGCTCTTCTTTAATTTGTGTTGGATTTGGTTCAAGCATTAACGACATATGTTTCCCTCCACTGTTTTAAGATAGATTGAAAGACTTTTAACCCTTCAGCACCACCAAGCAATTCATCTACAGCACGCTCTGGGTGTGGCATCATACCAAGTACATTTCCCTTTTCATTTACAATACCAGCAATATCTGAAACGCTACCATTCGGATTTTCTACATAACGGAATGCGATTTGATTATTCTTTTCTAATTGTTTAAGAGTTACTTCATCACAATAGTAATTCCCTTCACCATGTGCAATTGGAATATTGATTACTTCATCTTTTTCATATTGTGATGTAAACATCGTTTCGTTATTTTCAACACGTAACTGAACAGTGCGACACATAAATTTTAAGTTTTCGTTTCTTATTAGTGCTCCTGGTAGTAATCCTGATTCAACAAGAATCTGGAATCCATTACACACTCCTAAAATTGGTTTTCCTTGCTCAGCAGCTTTTTGCACTGCTTTCATTGCGTTAGCAAAGCGAGAAATAGCACCACAACGTAAATAGTCACCGTAAGAGAATCCACCAGGTAGTAAAATTGCATCATATTCATCTAAATTCTCTTTATCGTGCCAAACGTAATCTACTTCTTCACCAAGCTCATCTTTAATTGCATGGAACATATCGACATCACAGTTCGAACCCGGAAATACTATTACGGCAAATTTCACTGTGCGACAACCTCCTCAACTTCATAACGGAAGTCTTCCATTACAACGTTTGCTAATAATTTTTCACACATTTCCTTTACCTTTGCGTCAAGGTCAGATACAGATTTATCAATTGTTAGTTCCATGTATTTTCCGATTCGAACATCCTGTACTTCTGTAAATGAAAGACTATGAAGTGCCCCTTTTACTGCTGTTCCTTGTGGATCTAATACGCTTTCTCTTAACGTTACATATACCTTAACTTTATACATGTGAAATTCCCCCTAAACGTTTTAAAATCTCTTCATAAGCTTCTGTTAAATTTCCAAGATCGCGACGGAATACGTCTTTATCAAACTTTTCATTGCTCGTTTCATCCCATAAACGGCAAGTATCTGGTGAGATCTCATCCGCTAATATGATTTCTCCTTCTTCCGTTACACCAAACTCTAATTTAAAATCTACTAATCTTACACGACAGCTTGCGAAATGCTCAATCAATACTTGATTGATTTGTAGAGCCATATCTCGTAATACGCTTACTTGCTCTGGTGACGCAACATTTAATACACGAATATGATCTTCCGTTACAAGCGGATCTCCTAAATCATCATCTTTGAAGTAAAATTCTACGATTGGTTCTGCAAGTACAGTTCCCTCTTCCATTCCTAATCGCTTTGAAAGGCTTCCTGCAATTACATTTCTTGTGACAACTTCTAAAGGAATAATACTCACTTTTTTTACAAGTTGCTCTGTTTCAGATAACTTCTCAACAAAATGTGTTTTTATTCCTACTTCTTGTAACTTTCTGAACAATAAAGTTGTAATCTCATTGTTCAAACGACCTTTTCCTGTAATCGTCTCTTTTTTCTCCCCATTGAAAGCAGTCGCACTATCTTTGTACTCTACCCAAACCATATCTGCTGATTCTGTACGATAAATTCTTTTTGCCTTACCTTCATACAGCAATTCTAGCTTTTGCATTTCGCAAGCCCCCTGTAGTTTGAAAAATGTGAATAATATTTTTATAAAGAATGGCACAGAATGACTCTATTCTGTGCCATATAAAATTTTACGCTTCGTTTAATCCTAGGCGTTCAAAGATTGTATCAACATGTTGCATATGATGCTCATAGTTGAAGCATTCGTTAATTTCCTCTTGCGTTAATTTGCTCGTAATACGCTCATCAGCTTCTACAAGCTCTTTAAATTGTACTTGTGTTTCCCAAGCTTCCATCGCTTTAGGCTGTACGATATCATAAGCTTCTTCACGTACCATACCTTTGTCGATTAGTGTAAGCATTACGCGCTGAGAGTAAATTAAGCCGTATGTTCTTGTCATATTGCGTTTCATATTCTCCGGGTATACAGTTAAGTTTTTAACGATATTACCAAAGCGATTTAACATGTAATTTAATGCGATTGTAGCATCTGGTAGAATTACGCGTTCTGCTGAAGAGTGAGAAATGTCGCGCTCATGCCATAATGGAACATTCTCGTAAGCCGTCATCATATAACCGCGGATAACACGAGCTAAACCAGTCATATTTTCAGATCCAATTGGATTACGTTTATGTGGCATTGCAGAAGAACCTTTTTGACCTTTTGCGAAAGCCTCTTCAACTTCACGTGTTTCACTCTTTTGTAAACCACGAATCTCAACTGCCATCTTTTCAATAGATGTTGCGATTAGCGCAAGTGTTGACATGTAATGTGCATGCCGATCACGTTGCAATGTTTGTGTTGAAATTGGTGCCGCTTCTAATCCTAAGTTTTCACAAACAAATTTTTCTACGAATGGATCAATGTTCGCGTATGTACCAACTGCACCAGATAATTTACCCACGCGAACTGTATCCGCAGCTTGTTTGAAACGCTCTACGTTACGTTTCATTTCTTCATACCAAAGACCAAGTTTTAAACCAAATGTCGTTGGCTCTGCATGAACACCGTGCGTTCTTCCCATCATAATCGTGTATTTATGCTCTTTCGCTTTGTTAGCTAAAATGCTAACGAAGTTTTCTAAGTCTTTTAACAAGATTTCATTTGCTTGTTTTAAGATGTAAGATAAAGCTGTATCTACTACGTCTGTAGATGTTAAACCGTAATGAACCCATTTGCGTTCTTCACCTAATGTTGGTGTTTCTGATACAGCACGAGTGAAAGCAACTACGTCATGACGTGTTTCTTTTTCAATTTCATAAATACGATCAATATCAAATGATGCATGCTCACGAATTTTTTTAACATCTTCTTTTGGAATATCGCCAAGCTCAGCCCATGCTTCACAAGCTAAAATCTCAACTTCTAACCATGCTTTAAATTTATTCTCTTCCGTCCAAATAGCACCCATTTCAGGGCGTGTATAACGATTAATCATCTTTTTCCCTCCAACAGTTGTTCTTGATGGTCCCAAATATGCAAACTCTTCGCTTTTTCTAGAGCGACTTCAATATTATCATTTAAAATATTAACATGCCCCATTTTTCGCTGCGCTTTTGCTTCTTCTTTTCCATACAAGTGTAAATAGCACCCGGTTAATCTATTCACTTGTCCTAGGACCCCTTCTATATGTTCGCCTAAAATGTTTACCATGACAACTGGTTTTAACAAATTTGTTTCTCCAAGAGGTAAATTACAGATTGCTCGAATATGTTGACCAAATTGACTCGTTTCACATGCATCCTGTGTATAGTGTCCTGAATTGTGAGGTCTTGGTGCTAATTCATTAATGTAAATCTCACCATTAGCTGTAGCAAACATCTCTACCGCTAGTGTTCCCACAAGTTCTAATTCATCCGCAAGTACCTTTGCGTAAGCAATTGCTTTTTGAGAAAGTTCTTCTGTAATGCGAGCTGGAACGATAGATTCATGTAAAATGTTATTCACATGAATATTTTCCGCTACTGGAAACACTTTCGTTTCACCACTTACACTACGAATGACAATAGCTGATACTTCTTTTTCAAAAGGCACCCATTTTTCTAGAATGCATTCTGCTTCATTCGCAAGATTTCGTGCCTTCTCAACATCAGCTTCACTTCTTAAAACAACTTGCCCTTTCCCATCATATCCACCTGTCGTTGTTTTTAAGACGGAAGGATATGATAACTCAGCAATCGCTTTAGTAAGCTGCTCTTGATTTTGAACTAATCTATACGTCGCTACCGGTAACCCGGCTTTTTCAATTGCATTCTTTTCTGTAAAACGATTTTGCGTTTTATTTAACAACTGACTACCTTGTGGTAAGTAAGCATGTTTTTCAAGCCATTGTAAACATCTATAATCAATATTCTCAAATTCATATGTGACAACATCACTTATCTCTGCTAAATGCTGAATTGCTTTTAAATCGTCATATGGTGCAACAATTTCAACATCAGCAACTTGTGCACATGGTGAATGCTTTGTAGGATCTAAAACAGCAATTTTATATCCCATCTCCTTAGCTGCCAATGCCATCATTCTTCCAAGCTGGCCGCCTCCAATAATGCCGATTGTTTTTCCAGGTAAAATGATTCTCGTCATACTAGCTCACTACCTTCACGCACATCTTTTTCAATCGCTTCTCGTCTCAATTCCAATGCATCATGTATATCATCATGGAATGATCCAAGTATTTGTGCAGCAAGTAATCCAGCATTTGTTGAACCAGCTTTACCAATTGCAACAGTTGCAACTGGAACCCCTCCTGGCATTTGGACGATGGATAATAATGAATCTAATCCGTTTAACGCTTTTGATTGAACTGGAACGCCAATTACAGGAAGATTTGTCTTCGCTGCAACCATTCCTGGTAAATGCGCTGCTCCACCAGCTCCAGCAATAATAACTTTCAATCCACGTTCACGAGCCGTCTCTGCATATTCAAACATATAATCCGGAGTCCGATGAGCGGATACAACTTTTTTCTCATACGGTATATTTAATTCATCTAAAATGTCACAAGCAAATTTCATTGTTTCCCAGTCTGACGTACTTCCCATTATGACTCCAACTAGTGATTTCATATTAGAATCCCCCCGATTCAAATAAAAAAAGCCTGAAATAGAACAGTTTCTCTTTTACTATGAGAGAAAGCGCTCTACTCAGGCATACGTATCCCTTGTGAATAGAAAAATACCGAGTGACTTTCCCTCATAGTCTAACGAATAACGGTCGTTAGGTAGAGACTTGCAGGCCATATCCCCGCGATTATATGAGGTCTTATATATTATTGTTTCTATGGCTATATTAACAATATTTTATAAACAATGTCAATAAATAATCGAATGTTTTTTTACTAGTTACCAATAACGTTCGTGTTTTAGTTATATTCAAAAGAAGAATTGCAACTATATGCAAGAAGGAAAGGGAATTAGAATATATATTTCTAGAGATCTATTTTACGTACAATTGTTTATATGGTACTTCAGTACATTTTAATAAAAGTATATAAACTCTTATTCTCTATACATCAATAGAACTTATATTATAGCGATTTAATTTTTAGGGGGAGAATAACCGTGAAAAAAAATAACTATGCTATTATCTTATTTATTTTTCTCTATCGCAGTAATTGCTATAATGATTGGATACTTATTTATATCATCCCATTTTTTCTACTCTCATTTTTTAAAATATATACTTATAATAGAAATAATGTTTCCTGTTCTTAAGTATTATTTTAGGGCAGTCGGAAAATCAGGAACACCAAAAATCATTGCCATTATTTTAAACAGTCTCTATTTCATTCTTTTTTCATTTTTGGCGTTATTAAATTTATGGATTATGACATTTGGTAAATAAAAATAAACACAAAAAAGACGAGTCATCCTGACTCGTCTTAAGCTTGCTTGGCGACGTCCTACTCTCACAGGGACAAGGTCCCAACTACCATCGGCGCTAGAGAGCTTAACTTCCGTGTTCGGTATGGGAACGGGTGTGACCTCTCTGCCATCATCACCAAACTATTGAAGGCATATTCCTTCAAAACTAGATAACATTTGCTACATATTATATGGTTAAGTCCTCGATCTATTAGTATTCGT
>NZ_JAAMNK010000090.1:0-659 GCF_011066025.1 Bacillus sp. EKM202B
GGTTGTTCCTTCACTTCATACTTGTACGCTACTCCGTTTGCATCGTATGCTTGCAGTTTTTCAAACGTGTACTTCCATTCACTTGCTACTGTTACTTCTTTTGTATCTACTACTTTACCGTTTTGTAGTAAGTTTATTTTGATTGTGCTTGGACGATCTGTTGCGTTGTTATCGTTCCACGTCTTTGTTCCTTCTACTTTCGTTTCGCCCACTTTTGTATTCGTGATGTCATAACCGTGTACGTCAGATTGATATCCGGCTACTGGCTGTTCCTTCACTTCATACTTGTACGCTACTCCATTTGCGTCATATGCTTCTAAATCTGCAAATGCATATTTCCAGTTTGTTTCCGCTGTTACTTCTTTTGTATCTACTACTTTACCGTTTTGTAGTAAGTCTACTTTGATTGTGCTTGGACGATCTGTTGCGTTGTTATCGTTCCATGTTTTTGTTCCTTCTACTGTCAATTTCGCTACTTTTGTATTTGTGATGTCAGTACCACTTACTTTGGATTCATATCCGGCTACTGGCTGTTCTTTCACTTCATACTTGTACGCTACTCCGTTTGCATCGTATGCCTGTAGTTTTTCAAACGTGTACTTCCAATTTGTTGCCGCTGTTACTTCCTTTGTATCTACTACTTTACCGTTTTGTAAAAG
>NZ_JAAMNK010000091.1:0-657 GCF_011066025.1 Bacillus sp. EKM202B
GGGCTATAGCCAAGCGGTAAGGCAACGGACTTTGACTCCGTCATGCGCTGGTTCGAATCCAGCTAGCCCAGCCATTTACGAGCCATTAGCTCAGTTGGTAGAGCATCTGACTTTTAATCAGAGGGTCGAAGGTTCGAATCCTTCATGGCTCACTTTTGTTTTTTCCGCGCGGTCGTGGCGGAACGGCAGACGCGCTAGGTTGAGGGCCTAGTGGGGGAAACCCCGTGGAGGTTCAAGTCCT
This sequence comes from Bacillus sp. EKM202B, assembly GCF_011066025.1. Taxonomy (NCBI): domain Bacteria; kingdom Bacillati; phylum Bacillota; class Bacilli; order Caryophanales; family Bacillaceae; genus Bacillus; species Bacillus sp. EKM202B. Next base: position 242 of record NZ_JAAMNK010000091.1, read on the forward strand.
CTCGGCCGCATCGAAAAAAATCTTAAAAAAGTACTTGCATTTGAAAAAGTAGTATGATAAGATAATTGAGTCGCCAAAAGACAACGACGAAAAAACATCATGAATAAGCGCCCGTAGCTCAATTGGATAGAGCGTTTGACTACGGATCAAGAGGTTAGGGGTTCGACTCCTCTCGGGCGCGCCAATTACGGGAAGTGGCTCAGCTTGGTAGAGCACCTGGTTTGGGACCAGGGGGTCGCAGGTTCGAATCCTGTCTTCCCGACCACGCGGGTGTAGTTTAGTGGTAAAACAAGAGCCTTCCAAGCTCTGGTCGAGAGTTCGATTCTCTTCACCCGCTTTTAGTTCTTTGAAAACTGAACGAAACAAACAACGTGAAACGTCAATTTTTATTTTTAGATGCTAGACAAACTAACTTT
>NZ_JAAMNK010000092.1:0-652 GCF_011066025.1 Bacillus sp. EKM202B
TACTTACGATTTAGAGAGGTGTTTTTTATCGTCTCATTCTCAGGGTTCACTCCAAATAGGAAAGGATGGCGTTTTTTATGTCTGTTTCTGTGTCTAACGAATTACAACTATTTGCTCAAGAGATTCAAAGTGCCCTGTCTCCAAATGCCTTACGAGATCTTGCTAGAGATGTTGGCTTTGTACAACGAACCAGTAAGTACCAAGCAAAAGATTTAGTCGCTTTATGTGTATGGGTGAGCCAAAATGTAGCTATGACTTCTTTAACTCAGTTATCTAACTGTTTAGAAGCATCAACAGAAGTACTCATCAGCCCTGAGGGCTTGAATCAACGATTTAATAAAGCGGCTGTTCAATTATTTTTACAACACCTATTAGCTGAACTACTAAACCAAAAACTGACCTCATCTATGCCAATTTCTTATCCATATACTTCTGTTTTCAAGCGTATTCGTATTTTAGATTCAACTGCATTTCAACTTCCGGATATATTTTCATCAATTTATCCTGGTGCGGGAGGATGCAGCCATACAGCGGGAGTAAAGATACAGCTTGAGTATGATTTATTAAGTGGACAATTCCTTCATATTCATACAGGTCCAGGTAAACAACATGATCGAACCTACGGTTCCCTGTGTGCCCCAACTGTAACAGC
>NZ_JAAMNK010000093.1:0-644 GCF_011066025.1 Bacillus sp. EKM202B
TAATCAAGTCATGTACGATTTCTATGACACCTACTGGTAAATACTATGTGTCCATTTTGACTGAATACGAAAAAGAGGTCGTACAAAAAGAAGTAGAAACAGTTGTTGGATTAGACTTTGCGATGGAACAATTATACGTCAGTTCTGAGGATGAGAGAGCCAATTATCCTAAGTTCTATCGTGAAATGTTAGACCGATTAGCAAAGGCTCAACGAGTATTATCAAGACGTACAAAAGGTTCAGGGCGTTGGAATAAACAACGTATCCGTGTAGCTAAGCTGCATGAAAAAGTAGCAAACCAACGTAAGAACTTCCTTCATCATAAGTCTAAAGAGTTAGCTACTCATTTTGATGTTGTCGCTATTGAAGACCTAAATATGAAGGGAATATCGCAAGCACTTCATTTTGGAAAAAGCGTCGCTGATAATGCTTGGGGTATGTTCACTTCTTTCTTAGCTTATAAACTAAATGAACAAGGCAAACAGCTTGTGAAAATAGACAAATGGTTTCCTTCCACAAAAACATGTAGCAGTTGTGGAAATGTGAAAAATATATCATTGTCTGAGCGAGTCTATTCTTGTATATGCGGTGTAAATCTCGATAGAGATTATAACGCAGCTATCAATATCAAAAATGAAGCAATA
>NZ_JAAMNK010000094.1:0-640 GCF_011066025.1 Bacillus sp. EKM202B
GCATAAGATGTGCTTGGTCTTCTGTTGGATACAAACGGAATTTATATGCTTTATTCTGCTTTGTCATATCATTTCACCTCACTTTTCACTTTGATTTTCAATATATGTTTTTACTACGTCTATTGGCGAACCACCAGTAGTTAGCAAGCAAAAACTTCTTGACCAAAACATCTCTTTCCAAAGTTTCTTTTTCACTTGTGGAAAGTCTCTTTTAACAAGTCGAGAACTTGCACTTTTATAAGCATTGATGAATTTTGTCATTTCTGTATTAGGGTGTGCCTTGAACAAAATATGAACATGGTCTACATCATGATTCCATTCAACTAATGTGATGTTATAGTTTTCAGATAGTCGAACAAACATATCTTTTGCATAGTCTGACATATCATCATCAAACACATTTCTTCTGTATTTCACGACCAACACAAGGTGATAATACAACAAGAATACTGAATGGTTATTACTATCTAATTTCATTTATATACCAGCCTTTATAATTTATAAGACTGATTATATCAGAGGCAAAATAAAAAGGAAAACCTTTTGGCTACGCCAAACCGAAATTCATCTCCCACCTATCGTTGGGCTACGCCCTTCACACGCTTGAGGAAGGAGAATTCTTTCGGGAAATTCGTTAAAT
>NZ_JAAMNK010000095.1:0-631 GCF_011066025.1 Bacillus sp. EKM202B
ACAACACCCAAAACATACTAAGATTAGTAGTGTAAACCAAGGCATTGGTTTACACTACTATTTTTTTATAGTAGAAGTGAAGAATAGGTCGCTTTGATATTGGGATTTTAAATCCGTACCCAAAACAGACCTTCTTCACTTACCTTATTTGAATCAGTTTAGTATGTGGATCCTTGAGATCGTGTATAAGAAATGGGAATCGATAAGAGTAAGATGAGGACTTCTATTCTACATAAGGAGGCAAAATATGCAACATGTAATTGCGTTTGATGTTAGTATGGGAAAGAGTTATATGGTCATTTATAATGCTCAAAAACAATGTATTTTTGAAAGTGAAATCAATCATTCTAAGCCCGATTTTGAAGAACTACGAAAACGAATAGATCAACTTATGAATGAAAATAAAAAATCACCGCATATTGTGTTCGAAGCAACTGGTGTCTATTCGAGACAACTAGAGCGTTTTATGCAAGATAACAAGTTTGAATACTTTCTGTTGAACCCTTTAGAAGCGAAATTACAATGCGATTCCTTACGGATTCATAAAACCGATAGAAGCGACGCACATCAATTAGCTCTCACACATTTCACGGCTTCCCGGAGGGAAAAGACAGGCACAGATAACTTATTT
>NZ_JAAMNK010000096.1:0-609 GCF_011066025.1 Bacillus sp. EKM202B
GTAAGAGAAAAAAAGAAAGGAATGAAGTATTCTGCTCGTAGTAAACGACTTAGCGGTATCAATGTATATATGACAAATACCCCTACAGATATTGTCCCGATGGAACAAGTACATGATTGGTATTCTTTACGTTGGCAAATCGAGATTTTATTTAAAACGTGGAAATCATTCTTTCATATTCATCATTGTAAAAAGATAAAACGAGAACGATTGGAATGTCATTTGTATGGGCAACTAATTGCCATTCTACTCTGTTCTTCTACCATGTTTCAAATGCGGCAATTACTTCTTATCAAAAAGAAACGAGAACTGAGTGAATATAAGGCCATATATATGATTAAGGATTACTTTCTTCTTCTTTTCCAAGCTATACAGAAAGACACCCAAGAGCTATCAAAGATTCTAATTCGCCTGTTCAACCTCCTACAGCAAAACGGGAGAAAATCTCATCGATATGAGAAGAAAACAGTCTTTGATATATTAGGTGTCGTTTACAATTGTACCATGTCTGACAATCAAGCGGCTTAATTCAAAAAAATGAAACCCGTTAGGGTTTATTTCGTATGCAAATCTTTAAATTCCTTACACATAACCTTTAGAAAAAAGAAA
>NZ_JAAMNK010000097.1:0-605 GCF_011066025.1 Bacillus sp. EKM202B
TTACACATAACCTTTAGAAAAAAGAAACACTCTCTACTATAATTGACGTTGTATGAGCTTAGCTTGATAGCGATGTGTTGTGACCCCTAATATGTAAAATTGCATAGAATTACTAGTCCAGATTAGCATATAATGTAATAGAACTGCTCAGATTTTTTTCTTTAATCGTTAGATTCGAACCTAACGTCCTATCACATTTACAAAATGTGTAAACCTAGAAACTGTGGAAAGGCATCCGGAAGGATGTCTTTTTCTTTGGTTCTGGTGCAAAAAACTTTGAAGTATATGAAAATGGTCTATCAAACTTGGACATACTGATAGTACTACTCTATAAAAGGTATGTGATCAGTATGGAAAAGGAAAATATATTTAAATGGAAGCATTATCAGCCGGAATTAATTTTATTAACGGTAAGGTGGTGCCTACAGTACAATTTGAGCTTCCGTAACCTGGTTGGTGGAAATGATGGAGGAAAGAGGCTTATCCACAGCTCACACTACAATTATGCGCTGGGTTCATCAATATGGACCTCAATTAGAAGAGAAAATACGGCATCATCTTAAATCAACAAACGATTCATGGAGAGTCGATGAATCCTTTATCGT
>NZ_JAAMNK010000098.1:0-581 GCF_011066025.1 Bacillus sp. EKM202B
GGAGAGAAAAAAGTGATGGTTGCGGCATATAAGCAAATATTTTATACCGTAAGTGCTGAACTACCTAACAATCCATCAGATCTTTTTGATAATAGTGTTACTTTCGGTGAGTTAACTCGTAAAGGGATAAGTAATGCGGCTCCGCCTGTTATGGTGTCAAATGTAGCCTATGGCAGAACCATTTATGTGAAATTAGAAACAACATCTAAGAGCAAAGATGTACAAGCTGCTTTTAAAGCGTTACTTAAAAATAACAGCGTCGAAACGAGTGGACAGTACAAAGATATTTTTGAAGAAAGTACCTTTACCGCTGTAGTATTAGGTGGAGATGCAAAAGAGCATAACAAGGTTGTTACAAAAGATTTTAATGAAATCCGAAATATCATTAAAGATAATGCAGAGTTAAGTAAAAAAAATCCAGCATACCCAATTTCATATACGAGCACTTTCTTAAAAGATAATGCAACTGCTGCTGTTCATAACAATACAGATTATGTTGAGACTACAACTACAGAATATTCAAGTGCTAAAATGACGCTTGATCATTACGGTGCATATGTTGCTCAATTTGATGTATCTTG
>NZ_JAAMNK010000099.1:0-548 GCF_011066025.1 Bacillus sp. EKM202B
AGAAATGAAAACAACAGATAAAGATGGTGTTGTGAAATTCGAAAACGTAGTGCCAGGAAAATACACGTTAGAGGAAATGAAAGCGCCAGAAGGTTATAAGGCGCTGGAAGTGACAGTAGAAGTAAACATCGTAGCAAATGAATTAGTAAAACAAGAAGTATTGAATGAAAAAGTGAAAGAAAAAATAACAGGTCAAGTAGAAATTACAAAGGTAGATGCGAATGATACAAATAAAATATTAGCAGGCGCAGTTTTTGAAATTTTGAAAGACGGAACGAAAATAGACAAATTAACAACAGATAAAAATGGTAAAGCAATTTCCAAGAAACTTGAACCAGGAGATTACATTTTAAAAGAAGTACAGGCTCCAGAAGGATACACTTTATCTAATAAGGAAGTTAAGTTTACGATTTCTAATCAAAAAATTGAAGTTATAAAACTTCAAATTACAAATCAAAAAGAGCCAGGTGGAGGAACAGAAACACCAGGTGGAGGAACAGAAACACCAGGTGGAGGAACAGAAACACCAGGTGGAGGAACAGAAACAC